>JBHEMV010000046.1:0-27549 GCA_046262375.1 Pyrinomonadaceae bacterium | reverse complement strand
GGCGTTGCCCGCCTCTAAACCGCTACTTGCGTTCCTCGAGAATGTGTTTCAACTCCGTGGGCATTTCTGGAATCTGTCTTTGAGTTAAACTCATCTGGTCTCTATTGCGCGTCAAAATGTTGTTTTCTTTGCTCCAGCTCTCATCGTAGTTTGGATAATCGATCCTGCTATGCGCCCCACGACTCTCTCTGCGTTCCAGGGCACTTAACGCCACCGCCTCCGAGACTGTCAACATGGATTTGAGGTCGCGCGCGAGGTGCCAACCGGGATTGAAAAGCCGCGAACCTTCAACCCGCAATCGAGCAGCAGTCTTTTTCAATCTTTCAATCTCCAAAAGTCCCGTCTTCAAATCTTCTTCATTCCGAAAGATCCCAACGTAGCTTTGCATCGCCTCTTGCAACGCCTCGTGAATTCGATAAGGACTCTCACCCTCGCTGCGCGCAAAAGGCTCGAGCATCTCCTGCGAGGCTTCGTCGATTTGCTGCGGGTCAATATTCACAGAACCCGCCCTTCCCGCATGTTCCGCTGCCGCAAGCCCGGCGCGCCGGCCAAAAACCAGGAGATCCGAAAGCGAGTTTCCGCCCAAACGATTCGCTCCGTGTAACCCTGCGGCGGCTTCACCAGCAGCAAACAAACCGGGGACCGTCGCTGCAGCGGTTTCCGCCTCAACTCGAATGCCGCCCATCATGTAATGGCAGGTTGGCCCTACCTCCATGGGCCCCTGGGTGATGTCCACGTCGGCCAGCTCACGAAACTGGTGATACATGCTCGGCAGTTTTTTCTTCACATAGTCGGCCGGCTTATGAGAGATGTCGAGGTACGCACCGCCATGCTCGGTCCCGCGGCCTTCCTTCGCTTCGGTGTAGATGGCACGGGCCACCACGTCACGCGTGGATAACTCCATCTTCTCGGGATCGTAGCGCTCCATAAATCGCTCGCCATTTTTGTTGCGCAACACGCCACCTTCGCCGCGCACGGCTTCAGTCACCAGAATGCCCTGAACGCCGGGCGGCCAAACCATGCCTGTGGGATGAAACTGCACGAACTCCATGTCCATCAGCTCGGCGCCCGCGTCGTAGGCCAGCGCCATCCCGTCGCCCGTATATTCCCAGGAGTTGGAAGTAATCCTCCAGGCTTTGCCGATCCCGCCCGTGGCAATGATCACTGACTTTGCTTTGAAAACGACAAAGCGGCCT
Organism: Pyrinomonadaceae bacterium; assembly: GCA_046262375.1. Taxonomy (GTDB): domain Bacteria; phylum Acidobacteriota; class Blastocatellia; order Pyrinomonadales; family Pyrinomonadaceae; genus PSRF01. Next base: position 26,353 of record JBHEMV010000046.1, on the reverse strand, counting down.
GATTCGCGCCAGTACCCAAATGCGCCGGCTAATCGTTTGCCGTCCGTCAGCAGCCTGGTGATCGCGCATTCCATGTAGACGTCGATTCCGAGATGAACACCGCGATCCTGTAAAGTGCGAATCATCTCCAGGCCAGTGCGGTCGCCAACGTGGCAGAGCCGTTTAAATGTGTGTCCGCCAAACGCGCGCTGCAAGATTTCACCATCGCTGGTGCGATCGAAAAGCGCGCCCCATTGTTCTAACTCTCTAACGCGATCGGGAGCTTCTTGCGCGTGTATCTGCGCCATGCGCCAGTTGTTTAGAAACTTGCCACCGCGCATCGTGTCGCGAAAATGAGTGCGCCAGTCGTCAGCCTTGTCCACGTTCGACATCGCCGCCGCAATTCCGCCTTCAGCCATTACGGTGTGCGCCTTGCCGAGCAAAGACTTGCATACGACGCCAACAGTTACACCCTCGCCAAGCGCTGCGATGGCTGCACAAAGCCCCGCTCCGCCTGCACCAATAATCAGCACGTCGTGCTCGTGAGTTTCGTATTTTTCGTTCACAGCAATCTCAGATCAGGGATAGATCCTGAGGCGACGAGCCGCACGTAGAGATCCGCGAGCCCAACCGAAAACAGGCTCAACCAGGCGAATAGCATGTGGTGCTCGTTAAGAAATGAAACGCCACGCCAGGCAGAATGCCGCGCGCCCCCCATGACAACGCAGGAGAAACAATCGACGTTGCCGCCAATGATATGCCTGAGTGAATGGCATGACAGTGTGTAGAAGGAAAGCAGAGTGATATTCGCGAGCAGGACCAGAGAGCCGGCGCCAATTCCGAAGTGCTTGCCCCCTGGCGAGTCAAACCAGAAGGCGCTAATCGCGTCGTACCACAGTATGACCAGAAAGATCAGAGCGACATAAAGGAAATAACGATGCAGATTCTGAAGAATAAAAGGGAACCTGGTTTCACCCTGGTAGCGATGCGGATGCGACTCGCCAACGGCACAGGCGGGCGGATCTAGAAAGAAAGCGCGATAGTAAGCTTTACGATAGTAATAACAGGTGGCGCGAAACCCGAGGGGTGCCCAGAGAATTAAAAGGGCGGGCGACAGCGGCCACCAGCTCGGCTTGATTAGAGGAGAATAAAAAGGAGAAAGGTAGGGGCCAAACTCATAATACGCGTTTTCGAAAGTTCGCCACGTCGCGTAAACGGTGAACGCACCGAGCACCAGAACTACAGGAATAAGCTCAAGCCACCAGGCGTCGCGTCGGGTTGTCACACCAAAGACACTATGCGCAGTTGCGGTCCTCGATTCAGCCATTAAGGTATCTCCGTGACAAGAGTGTCTCCGCGGTTGTAGCTATCACGGAGTTACGAAGTACTGTTGGAACAAAAGACGGCGATAAGAATAGCTCACCGGTAAAGACTTGAAAAGATTTTAAACAGCCCGCGGCTCGCACCGTCACTCGGGACACTCAGAATAGTATGTACTGGATTAAAAGACCTTCAAGAATGAGATCATAATAACGTAAAAGCAGCTCAAGGGTCGGGAAGGCGGGCTTGCCCCCGCTCTTTTATTAGTTCCTCTTCTCATAGGTTCTCCATCCCAACTCTTTCATTGCCTTTGATAACTTCTCAGAATCATCAACCCACCACCAAGCGTGATCTACTCGCAAGGGCTCGCCGGACCCTAAGTAGAAGGCGCGAAAGCTCGACCAGCGATAGTCTTTTGCAGAAGAGACCAATCGGGCTTTCACCGGGTTGGCATGAATGTAGTTGATCTTCTGCCAGATCATCCAGCTACTCCACAACGGCGTCGCCTTGAAACTTTCGCCGTATCTGATGCGAGCCTTCAGAATCAACTTTGAAATCGATGCCCCTGCGCAACGTCAACGATAGCTTTTGCGGAAAGGCTCTTCAGCGTACCTGTAAATTCCCTAATTCGTCCGTCTCGTGGGTTAACTATCAGATGAAGATGATCAGGCATCAACACAAAAGCAATTAATTTGCAGGGCCAGTGATCAAGTAAGCTTGCAGAGTGTCAATGAAAGACTGGCAGCATGCTTCCTGGTTGAAGACGGGAATCCTGTCGAGGAAGTTTCCGGTGACAAAGTGTAGAGCGCCCGGCAGATTTTAGTTGGACCATTTGCGTGCCACGCGGGCAATGAAACAAATTCAAAGAGCGGGGGCAAGCCCGCCTTCCTCACCCCGAGATTATTTGAGTTGCCTAATTGCTTGCTAGCTTGGAGGCCTTTCAGAGCAATGGAAACGGACAAGCCGCCTTTACAGAATAATGCGCCTAAAAACAAATCAAACTTTGTAGTTGTTTCATCAGGTGCGTAGATCTAAAACAGCGAGCCTGTCGCGCCGCCGAGCATCGCTTTTCTCACCAGCGGAATCGGCGGGCCACCGTATTTCAAAAACTCGTCATGAAATGATTGCCAGGCCTGCTTGCCTCCACGAGAAGCCGTCCAATCCTCTCTTAGCTTTCGGATCATCAGTTTGCCCATGGTGTAGTTGAGATAAGCAGGGTCAAATGTCCCTCGCGCCGTTTGCTGTCGAGCGCTGGCCGCGTCCTGATAACCCTGCTCGACAAACATTCGCTCCGATTGCTCGACGGTCATCCTGCCGCTATGCATCTCTATAGCTGACACGAAGCGCACATTGCGAAGCAGAGCTTCAAGAAGCTGGCCAATATGTAATTCAGGGGAACCATTACCCAACCCGGCTTCCCACGTCATCTCCTCGGTGTAATGAGCCCATCCCTCGGCAAATGCGTAGCCAACAAATAGCTGGCCCAGCTTCGAAGATGAGCGGTTCGCATGCAGAAATTGCAGAAAGTGTCCCGGCCAAACTTCGTGCACGGAAGTGAAGAGCAGGCTTCCCTGGCCCGGCACATAAGCATCTTTCTCCTTCTGTGACCAGACCGGATCGGGAGGCGCGATGTAATAAGTCGAAGGCAATCCTTTCTCGTAAGGTCCCGGAATGTTGATATAGGCAAAGTTCCAACGACGATAAGCAGGAGCTTCAGCTACCTTTGCCTCTTCCGTGCCTGGAATGGTTACTAATTTCTTTTCAAGAATAAACGAACGAAGATCGCCGAGTTGCTTGCGGGCCATCTCAACTGCCCCACCCCTGGGCTTGTTAGATTGGGCCTTGGCAACACACTCAGTGATTGACATTCCCGGCGCGTAAGTCGCGCAAGCTTCTTTCAATGCGGCAAGGTTTCGATCAAGGTCTTGCCGGCCAACCTCGGCGAGTTTCTCAAGTGGAACCTCCACGCGCTCGGTGGCTTTCAGCAGCTCACTAAACTTTTCGGCTCCGAGAGCGAAACTATCTGTCGCCGTCGCTTCCTGCGATCTGAACCAGCCGTCAATATCCCTCATCGCCTTGATGGCCCCATCATTTGATTCTTTAAAATCCTTCTGTAGTTGTTCGTCTTTGACCGACGCGAAGATGGCAGGCACGTTCTTTTCATAAAACGAGATTAAACCGCCATAAGTTGTGTGTCCTATCTTAACGAAAGTCTTCGGCAAAGGCGTGCGCAGGTTTTTGCGAATCTGATCAACTGCAATGGGAATCGCCCTGGCATAAGCAGTGTAAGCCCGAAGACGCTGATCGAGTGGGGCATATTCGCGCGACACGTAAACATCCGGATCGATCGCGTCAGCATAAAACTGAGGACTGCGAGACGGCCACTCAGCAGACTCGAGCCAGAAAAGATCGCTGTCGATAATGGAAGCGATGTAGTCGCGCTCAAAGCGTTGCCGGTCATCGAGCGCGGTATCCGGAAAGTTTTTCACGCGGTCTTTCTCCGCGTGCAAACGTTTGCCCTCTTTCGCGATTCCTTCCGCACTCCAGTCCGGGAGCTGGCCATCAAACTCATGCCGGCCCGCGCGTACAGCAAAATCCGGATGCGCCGCAAAATAAGCTTCGAGAAACTCGTTAACATACGAATCCCAGGACGTGGTGCCACTAGCTTTCATTGCAGGTTGATTATTTTGCTGGGTTTGTTGGCATCCGGCCGAGATCAAAAGAAGCGAAAAGAAGCTGGCCGAAGTGAGCCTTAACAAAAGCCTGGCTGACATTCTCTACAGTTCCCTTCAAGCGGATTCGAAGCCTAAAGTTCAGTATGAAAGCGCCAAACTCCAGGCAAGCCGCGTAAAGCATGAGCGGCTGGCCGTTACAATTCAGGTTTACCCATGAGCAAAAGCGCGGATGTCTTATGATTTCCAAGAAATTCTGCAAATGAAACACCGGGGGGCGACTGTAGTGCGATACGGTCATTCATCAGCTCAATCGGAAACCGACCTTAAACGGCCCGTTAGTTTAGAGAGCGGGGACTTGTCCCCGCATCGGCGTGGCACAAGCGCCACTTCTAAACTAATCCAATCTAAGGAACAACCTGGCGAGGTTCTAGCGAACGTTTTTAACCGAGCGTGATTCAAGTAGTTTGCGCGCCTCGAAAGCCTCAGAACTCTTCGGGTAACGATGAACTACCTCTCGCCAGCTTTCGCCGTCGTAATGAAATCTTTTTTCCCGCGCGTCGAAGACAAAGTTGAGACCCTGCCGGTTGTAGCGATCGAGTTCGTTGAAATTCAAAAAGTAACTGAAGACCGGAGCTCCTCCGGCATTCATCTCTTTTTCATCGAGTCGGCGCCAGGCATCGCGCGTGAGGTGGTTTGAAGCATCTTCGGCAGCCTGACCGAATAGCATCAAAACTTCGGGCCGAAATTCAGAAATCCTAAAGTTATCTAAAAAGATCCGGGCGCGCACTATGCGATCGAAATCCTCCGAGCCCTTAATAAGCCGCAATAGCCTGGCAGCGTCTCCATGACGTGAGGGCGAGACAACGGCATCGCGCTGGATCCACCCGTTTGTCCGCCTGTTGATGTTGACTCGGTAGAAAACAATACCGTCTCGATTTCGTTTCTCTCCCCTGATGGCAACCAGGCCACCGCGGCCGATTCTTCTCAACAGCTTTCCGTAAAACTCAGGTATTGTTCTTAGCGCTGACAACCGTTCATCTACGACTATGGCAACTCGCCCGCCCGCGGGAGGACGCCTCTTAGCGAAGGACGTTCCGTGTAAAAAGACGATGAGAAGGCACATCATCGCAATCGTGGCGCACCTTCGCAAGGGCTGAATGATCACGCTGTAACCTCCTCAAGAGATGAGGTTTTATAAGAGTGGCCAAAGTCTTCACGCGGTTAACCCGTGGACGGGCGACAATTGAAGCGGGGCGCGCGAAGTTTAGCGGGAAATACGGCGTCGAACTGAATGACGAGCTGAAGGTCGAGCGGAATGACGGGTTAGATCCGAAATAGCAACTTTTGCTCCGTTTTGCGAAGCCAGGATGCGCTGAGCAAAACACGCGTGGTGGAAATGACAGATTGCTACGGCGAGTGCATCGGCAGCGTCATACGTTTCAGGAATGCTCTTAAGTGAAAGCAGCGTCTTGACCATTTCCTGAACCTGAAACTTTTCGGCGTTGCCGTGACCAACTACAGTTTGCTTCACTAGTCTGGGTGAGTATTCGTGAATCTCAAGGGCCGCACGCTCTGCCACAAGCATCGCCACGCCACGCACCTGGCCCAGTTTCAATGTAACCTTAACGTTGGTGGCCAGGAAACCATCCTCAATTGCACAAGCATGTGGATTGTGGCGTTGAATAATTTCTTCTAACGCATTGGAAATACTCAAGAGCCGCGCAGGAAACTTCTGACCGGGGGTAGCTCGGACAGTGCCACATTCAACGAGACCGTACCGGCGGCCATCGCCTTCGATCACGCCCCAGCCGGTTACCTGACTACCGGGATCGATCCCTAAGATGCGCATAAAGTAGAGTGTACACTCAGCGTTTCGGTTCAGCGTTATTATCGCATGGCAAACTCAACTCATGGTCCGGTGGTGGCGCAGTTTGCCCCTACTGCTCTCATTAGCACCGTCGCTTTAGCGCGGTGATTGTAGTGCCCGACCAGCCAGAAACCGTTTAAACGGTTTCCCGTTCCAACCCAATCACTAATCACCGGGCTAAAGCCACGGTGCTAATGAGAAAGACCGCCAGGATGTGAACTACACCAGAACTCACGGTTGGGTACTGATGCAGTTTTTAAGTGCTTGCCCTTATAACAACGAGCGCAATTCAGCTGGGCAAACTGCATCAGCGCTCACGGTTGAAGTGATTAACCGCGTTAGGAGGATGGCAGTATACTACACCGGAAACTGCGGACCCGGTCTTTCTTTGGTTCTTAGAGCATCTGCCTTACCAGATCTCTTGCATCAGCCAACTGGCTTGAATAATTCTCGATGAATCTCGGCGATTTCTTCTGCTGAAACTTTGGGCTGGCGGTCGTAGGTCAGAAGTCCATTGATTTCCTGTTCAATATCTGTCAATTGCGTGTAGCAAAAGCCGGCGAGAAATTTTAGTGACGCGATACCGCTAATTAAGTCGCGGTATTTTTCCAGCAGCTCTTCAGAAGTCTTGAAGGACCCATAAAATTGGTAAAGCATGTCTCGCTTCTCTTCCGGAATACCAGACGGAATCGCCAGAAACCCCCCAATTTCTGACAACACGACAGGCTGGCCGCGATATCTTGAGCCGCGAGCAAACAAAGGCTTGCCGCTAATCCAAACTTTCAGCGGCAGCTTCCCGCTTGCGAGCGTTTCCTGATAGCGCGCCTCCAGTTCTTCCCTGGTCTGAGTGTAATCATGAATGGCGCAGATGTCCGTTATGTCTGAGTGCTCCCAGCCGTCGTTATCAATAATCGGCCGCGAGGCGTCGAGCCGTCGCGTCACACGGACCATACGTTCGATGAAAGCATATTGTCCGGCGTGTTGTTGACTCAGCTCAGGGAATCCCATGCTTTCATTTACCGGCACCCAGGCCGCGATGCACGGGTGGTTGTAATCGCGCCTGACCGCCGTTTGCCATTCGGCGGACAACAAATCTTCAGCCTGGGATGACCATTCGCGCGCGTTTGGCATCTCCTCCCAAACCAACAAGCCCAGGCGATCACACCAATACAACCAGCGTGGATCTTCAATTTTCTGATGTTTACGCACTCCATTGAAACCAAACATCTTGATCCAGCCGATGTCGGTTTGGAAGGCCTCATCAGAGGGCGCAGTTAAATACCCATCCGGCCAATAGCCCTGATCTAAAACCATCTTCAAATACGTTGGGGCGCCGTTAACAAGAAACTGGCCCTTGAGCAATCTAATCCCACGTAAGCCGACATAAGATCTAACTTCATCCAATAGCTCTTCGCCTTCGAATAAACGAATGCGTAAGTCATAGAGATTGGGCGCTTCAGGCGACCAAAGTTTGGCGTACGGAATACTAAAGATTAGCCGGCCGGTTGCTATCGCCGTGAAATCCTGCGCGCGGGCAACTTTCTTGCCCTGTTCGAAAACCTCAACTTCTACTCGCCAGGCAGCGGAAGGCGCGTGTAGAAAAACCGTCACATCGACAATGTTTCGCTGCGCGTGGGTGATGATTCTGATTTCCTCAATGCGAATGGAAGGAACGGGTTCGAGCCAAACGGTTTGCCAGATTCCAGTCGTGCAGTAGTAATCGATGGCGTGAGGAAGTCCGGTATGCGATTGCTTGCCACGTGGTTGCTGGGGATCCTGAGAGTCTTCCACGCGTACAGTCAAACGGTTCGCACCGGGTCTTACATAGGGGGCAATATCAAACTGGAAAGGAACGTGTCCACCACGATTGTGGCCCACCTCCTGGCCGTTGATCCAAACAGTCGACGCATAATCGACAGCGCCAAAGTTCAGCAACAGGTCGTGGTCTTGCCATTCGTCAAGCACTTCAAACGTGCGCGCATACCAAACACATTCGTGAATGCTTTTGTCATTGATTCCGGAAAGCTCTGTCTGGTAAGCAAAGGGAACAATAATTTTCTGAGGCAGCTCTCTTCCGTCATGCCAGCCAAGACGCAGGCCTTCGTTTTTGTCGTCAAAGGCAAATTCCCATTCACCATTCAGATTTAACCACGCGTCACGAACGAATTGTGGCCGAGGATACTCGGGTCGTGGCAAGTCTGTGAGTTCATGGGCCATCTTCAGTAATTTTTTCGCAAGAGTTAAAAAACCCGTTTGACCGGGCTGTTCGGGCTAACGTCCAGTGATTTCGCTGACGCCGGCACCTGCCTCGACCACATTGATCGTAGGCGTTATTCCGGTCTGGCCTTCGTAGGAGTAATCGACGAACTCGCTGAAACTTGTGACGGCCTCGCGTCGAACTAAATTAACTGTGCAACCGCCGAATCCGCCGCCAGTCATTCGAGCTCCCGCAACTCCATCGTGCATCATGGCAATCTCAACCATCATATCTAATTCACCGCAGCTAACCTGGTAATCATCCCGTAATGATCTGTGAGATCGGAGCATTAGACTTCCAAACTGCTTCGTATCGCCTTCGCGCAATGCTTCGGCTGCGCGCAGAGTACGTTCGGTTTCTGACACCACATGGCGGCAGCGCCGGAAGATGGACTGTGGCAACAAATCCTCATATTGTTCAAGATCAGACGGAGTAACGTCCCGCAACGCGCGGATTTTGGGAATCCTTTCGCGCAATATCGCAACCGCTCGTTCGCATTCCCGGCGCCTCTCGTTATATGCGGAATCAGCCAGCTCGTGTTTCACATTAGTGTTGCAAACGACTATGGCATGGTCTGGAATGTTTAGCCGGATCGGGGTCATCTGGAGCGAGCGACAATCTATCAATAACGCATGATTCTTTTGCCCAAGCGCAACGGTCAGTTGGTCCATGATGCCGCATTTCGTTCCGGCATAAACATGCTCAGCTTTTTGTCCGGCCAGCGCCAGTTGGGTCAAATCAACCTCGCAACCAGCCAAGCTTAAAAACGCCATGCCGATTGAAATTTCAATGGCAGCGGATGATGACAATCCGGCACCAATGGGAACCTCCGAAGAAATGGCCAGGTCTGCACCATTAACTGGGACTCCTGCCTCCCGCAGCACGCGACAAACTCCTTCGACATAATCAACCCACCCTCTCGATTCAGTAGTCCAGTTATCATCGAGAAGAAATGTGGCTTCCTCGCCAAAATCCAGGGAGCGTACGCGGACGCGCGCATCATTTCTACCGGCGCCGGCGACGAATGTTCGCCGGTCGATAGCCATGGGCAAAACAAAGCCCTCGTTGTAGTCGGTGTGTTCGCCAATCAAGTTGACGCGTCCCGGAGCCGAAAACAGGCGCGCAGGTCTTCCATAGAGCTCGCTGAAAGCTCTTCGCAGCGCAGGGATGTCAACGGCTTCAACCATGTTCAGCCATTGTGATTCTTGAGCCAGACGACCGGCTCGACGTGGGAACGCAATTCAGCGGCCTTCACCTCAGGCAAACTATCGTTGATGAACATCCCCGCGCCCGTTTCACTGCCGGCCAAATATTTCATCTTGTTGGCTGTCCGGAGGGGCGGATAAAACTCGATGTGAAAGTGGTAGTAGTTATAGGCAGCCCCATCTACCGGACGTTGATGCATAACCATCATATAGGGAAAGGAAATATCAAAGAGCTTATCAAAAGCCACCAAAACTGCTTTAAGAATTGTTGCCAAATCTTTTTGTTCATCCGGCGACATGTCGTCCAGCGCCTGGTAGTGTCTCTTCGAATACAGGTGCGTCTCATAAGGCCAGCGCGCAAAAAACGGTAGCACCGCGATGAAAGAATCGTTTTGCGCGACGATCCTTCTCGAATCGCGCTGCTCCGCTAGCACAATCTCACAAAAGAGACATTTGCCTGCGCTCTGATGATGAGCTTCCGCTTGTTCCAACTCACGTGATATGCGCGGAGGAATGAATGGATATGCGTAAATCTGACCGTGCGGATGATGCAGCGTTACTCCGATCGCCTCACCTTTATTTTCAAAGATGAAAACGTACTTGACGAATTCCAACGTGCCAAGCTCGCGGAAGCGATCCGTCCATACGCGCACCAGTTTGTAAATCTGTTCTACGGGCTCCTGGGCCAACGATGAGGTGTGGTTCGCACTATATAAAATGACTTCGCAGACACCTTGCGCCTGCCGAACCGGGTAGAGTTCCGAACCTTCAACGGCAGGATCTTCCGGTACCGGCGTCAGACTGGGAAAACGATTCTCAAACACCGCGATGTCGTAATCGCTCTCGGGAACTTCAGTGGGAAAACCGCCTTCCTTCGTTGGACAGAGCGGACAAAAATCGTCGGGTGGCAGGAAGGTGCGATCCTGCCGGTGAGTGGCCGTGGCAACCCATTCGCCCAACAAGGGATTCCAGCGCAACTCAGACACTCAGTTTTCCTCTGTCTGCGTTTTTTGCTTGCGTTATTTGTTCTTCCGATTTAGCTGATGAAACAGGCGGGTCTTGCGAGGTAAACGTGTAGAAGATGAGATAACGACCGTCAGGTAGCGTGACGCGATGTTTTATTAAATTCTCACCAGGCTGTTTCATTGCGGACGTCGGTCCCACTTTGCGAGTCCGGGCTTAATTGGCGCGAAATCGTTTGTCGTTGTTCGGCCTGTTTCGGAAAGGTCTTCGATACCCCAAGCGGTCAATCGTCCCTGAAATAAAAGCCTTCCTGCCTCGTTCAATTCGTATTCAAACTGAGTTGTCGCATCCGGATTATATAAGACGGGGGTTTTGTTGGGATATACCAGTGCCACAAGTTCACGGCCGTTTGGCAATCGATAAATACCACGGTCTCTGAGATCCATTGTCAACCCCCTTGTTTTCCCTTTTTCTAATGTGCCGAAATGAATCGCCAACGGGCGAACTCGACCCACGCGGTGGCCACGGCATAATCGCGTCCAGGACGGCCTCCTGCTCCTTTGCGAAATGCTTCTACCTAATCATGGCCATGATCAGAAATCAACCGCTTTTCATGGTCAGCTGTCTCATCTGTTTAGGAATGTTCGTTTCTTCCTTCTTCTCTTGCAGGTAGCGTTTCACAGCATCTTCAAGTGGTGGAAGCAAAGTGGCACGCTCGCTTTCGAGCGCCGTGTACGTCGGGCGGCGCGCGGCGAAAGCCAGAGACTCGTTCGTCTGACCCTCAATCCGGGTCATATCATATCCTGCCTCGCTTGCCAGCAAGCGCGCGAAGTCTGCCCAGGTTAAGGCGCCGGTATTCGCGAGATGCCACAAGCCATGCTCACCATCGATGAAAAGATCCAGACTCGCGTGAACCAGATCTGGAACATATGTTGGGGACACGATCACATCATTAGCCGCTGGAAACCGAGAGCTATTGCTCAAAGCATCCAGAAGGGCGCTAGCGAAGTTGAAATCATCCCACGGGCCAAAGAAGGCGCTTGTGCGAATCACGAGTGCCTTTGGAAATGTTGCGAGCACCCGCCGCTCGGCCTCCACCTTACTCATTCCATAAATGTTCACTGCTGAGGGGCAATCACTCTCCACGTATGGACGACGTTTTAATCCGTCGAACACCAGATCAGAGGAAAACGTTAGCAATGAAATCTCGCGAGTTTTGCAAGCCTTTGCCAGAAGCTCCGGACCAGTCACATTCTCCCGCCTGCACTTTTCTTGCTCGAGTTCTGCATCGTCTACGCGAACATAGCCCGCCGCGTTTATAACACCCCAGGGTTCATAAGCGTCGAACGCCGCTTCCACAGAAGCTGCTTCGGCAATATCCAGCTGCTGTCGCGAGAGCAGGTTATAAGCCAGGCCCCGCTTTTCACAGATGCGAGCGAAGGCCTTGCCCAACGTCCCTGTTGCCCCGGTGATCAGTAAGGGTCGACTGGCCTCGCCCTGCCTGTTAATACTTCGAACGGTGGCAGCTGCTGGTGCACGGCGACGAGAAACTGGCGGATAACACATGCGATCAAATCGATGCCACCAGCCCGGGGAATCCAGTGTGGGATGATCATATTCGCTTCCGCGCGCGAGCGTGGTGATCATGCGCGCGAGCGCGGTCGGTCGCGGGCTTGGCGACCGCAGATCAAACAGACCCGGCTCATAGTGACCGTCATCGCGCGTCAGCAAACTATTCCAGTCGTAGGCACCAAACGCCGACCACGCTGTCACAGCGCGAACGTCAATCATCTCCCGCCCTGAGTCCTCGGCCGCGTCCCAAATCGTTTTGAACCAGCGCAACTGCTCCTCGCGGGTGCAGCCAAGGTGGGCCTCCGTAATCGCCATCGGCCGGCCGTAGCGTTCCCAAACTTCCTTGATCAACGTCCGCGGTCCGGCAATACCCTCGGCACATACGCGAACCGCTTCCAGGTCGGCGTAGTCCTCACGCCCGTTGCCGCCATGCGACGAAGTGGGATATCGCGATAAACGCTCATCAAGAAAGCGCTCGCTGGTGATGTAATGATTGATGCCGATGGTATCAGGCGCGCATGAATTATCGACGAACCACTCCAGCTCTGCGTCACTGACTCCGAGCCATCGCAGGAAGTCCCACATCGCATGACCCGGCTTTACGAGCCCCGATAGCAGATCAAATGTCAGCCAGCGTCTTTCGTTTTCGAACCTTGCCTGGTAGGAAAGCTTTGGCGTACTAAAAGTTTTTCCCAGATCTTCCGTTTGCAAAAGTCCGGCGACAGGGTTTTCCTTTCGGATAGCCCGCATCGAAAGCACAATCCCACGGCATTGATTAAGGAAAGCACGCGCGAAGACGAGGGGATCGCGCGCGTGTGGATACCAATGGCCGTAGAGCCCGCTGAATCGCGCCGTAGTTAATGGCTCATTCACCGGCGTGTAATCCGTCACCCAGGGATAACGCCGGGCAACAGCTGCGGCGAAGTCAGCAAGTTTTACGGGAAAGTCTGGATCCGTGAGGCTCGTATACCGCGGGCCACTACCATGATGAACGAGTCCAACAATGGGTCTGAGACCAAGTCGCGATAGGTGTTCGAGCCGCTCGTCGACCCACGACCATTCGATGGATTTAACGCCCCGAGGAGCAGTCCGCTCCCATAACACGGGATAACGCAAGGCGCGAACGCCCAGGTCAGCCAGCAGATCAAGATCACTCAACCGCGTCGCGTGACCGTTGCGCTCAAGCTGATCGAAGTAATTATCGCCGACGCGGTTTACAGTGCACTCAACCCCTGCCCACAATTCGAGCGGGTGAATCCCTGTAGGTTGGGGAGCCATCATCTTCCTTCAAATTAATCAACGTGTAATCAGAGCCAACGCAGTAGAGGTCACCTGGTTGGCAACCTGCGATTTAGTCCCATTGTTGCCATTTCCATTACCGTGACCATTGCCATTGCCTTGAAGGACCGCCTCAAACCTCTTCATGCCGGCAATCTTGCCATACTGTGTTAGAGCCTGGGCCACTATCTGATCCATGTTGTAATACTTGTAGGTGGCGAGTCTGCCAACGAAATGCACGTCGGGAGTAGCATCTGCCAGCGCCTTGTACTTCGTATACAACTCGGCATTCTCTTTACGCGGCACCGGATAGTAGGCATCTCCTTCGGCCCTGGGAAATTCGTAAACCACGCTCGTCTTCGCGTGTTCCTGCCCGGTAAGGTATTTGAACTCGGTGATGCGCGTGTACATTTGATCGTTGGGATAATTAACTACGGGAGCCGATTGAAACACGGACACGTCGTGCGTTTCGTGCTTGAATGCAAGTGAACGGTACGGCAACTTTCCGTAGCAGTAGTCAAAATACGTATCTACAGGTCCCGTGTATATCATCTTACGAAACGGTATCTCCTTTTCAACCTCACGATAGTCGCAGTTGAGGAGCACTTTAATATTCGGATGATCCAGCATGTTTTCGAACATCCGGGTGTAACCACGAAGCGGCATCGCCTGGTAAGTGTCTGTGAAATACCTATCGTCACGGTTCGTCCGCGTAGGCACCCGTGAGGTTACGCTGGCGTCCAGCTCAGAAGGATCCAGGCCCCATTGCTTGCGGGTATAGTTGCGAAAGAATTTCTCGTAAAGTTCGCGCCCCACCTTGCTGACTACTACATCCTCAGAAGTGCGGATCTGTTCGCGTGGCTCAGCTACCGACTTGAAGAATTCTTCTACTTCGAAGGATGTCAGGCTGAGACCGTAAAGCGAGTTTATCGTGTCCAGGTTGATCGGGATTGGAACTATCTGTCCGTCAACACTGGCGCGAACGCGATGTTGATAGGGCCGCCATTCGGTAAATCTTGAAAGGTATTCGAAGACTTCGCGCGAGTTGGTGTGAAATATGTGAGGCCCGTACTTGTGAACCAGAATCCCCGCATCGTTGTAATGGTCGTATGCGTTGCCACCAATGTGAGGCCGCTTGTCACAAATCAAGACTTTTTTATCGGAACCGGCCGCAAGACGCTCCGCCAGCACACTTCCGGCGAAACCTGCCCCAACAATTAAATAATCAAACATCTCATAACCCCCTTGGTCGTATTAAGATTAAGGAATCTCGGTCAATTAAGAAGCACCTGCAGCACGGGCTGCTACTGCTTTTGTACCCGCGGGTTGAATCGGGGCAGATGACACGGACATTCGCGATGAGGCCACGTCTTCGATGAGTTGCGACATGCGAGACCAGGTCTCATCCCAGGACATGCCGGAAAGAAACTCATCTACCCTGCTCAACCATTCTGTTCTGTCGTCTACTCCGGCAAGAATTTCGTCAACAGCTGCGATAAATTCTTTTTCGGTGTCTGCAATCTTTACTAAGCCCCGGTCGGCATAAGGCCTGACGACATCCCTGATAGAAGTTGATACGACTGGCTTACCTGCCGCCAGATACTCAGGTGTTTTCGTTGGACTAATAAACCGAGTGGCTTCATTGCGTGCAAACAAAAGCAGCGCTACATCCCAACCTGCCAGGTAGGAAGGCAACTCTTTATAACTCTTTCCACCGAGGTAATGGATGTTTTTGTGAAGCGGCAAAGTCTTCGGATCAATCTTAACCACTGGTCCAATCATCACAAGCTGCCACTCGGGTCGGGCCTGGGCCACATTATCCAGCAACTCAAAATCGAAACGCTCGTCAATGACGCCAAAGAATCCCAAACGCGGGTGGCTAATATCTTTCTGATCACCTGGTTCTGCGGTGAGCGTACGCGCCTGACCAAAGTGGGCACAGTCGATGCTGCTGGGAAATGCGTACACCGCCGGGTGCTGATTTCGTTTCGCTTCGTACAGGCTCTGCCCGCCTGTGAATACCAGATCGGCACGATCAAAAAGTTGTTCTTCACGCTTTTTTAGCGATGCGGGCGCACCTTTGAACGCTGAAAGTTCGTCCATGCAATCGTAAACTGTAGCGAGGGGCTTGAGGTGTTGAGTGAATCCGAGCGCCATTGGCGTGTAATACCAAAGCACGAAGTCGTTGATTGCATGCTCGCTGAATAACCGGTCAATCATCTTCCTTAAGACTGCCTGGATTGCGACTTCACTCGAAAGTCCTTCCGGCAAATAAGGCACGACAACATGCACTCCATCTTTGCGTTCGCTCACATCCAGACGCATCGAGCCATTATCGAAAATCGGTTCTTCAATTATGAAGACCCGCCTTTCGCGAGCGGCGCGGCTCAACAAATGTTGCGGACGCTGATAAACGAAATCCCACCGCAGATGTGAAAAACATACCAGGTCAGGATTACGTTCTCGATCTGTGGCGCGACTCGACACCTCTTTCGGAAATGCTTTTACTTCGTGAAAATTCATTGACTTAACTTCTTTGTTAGCCTCGCTGGAGTGAGAATTTGTTTTCATCGGGTTCCCCTTGTCCTTTCAGTCGTCCTCAATACACCGTAGCGCAGCTTCAGCGCGCGCACGGGCAACACTTATTCAAATAAACTGTGGCAGCAGGGCCGAACTGGCTTTAGGCGGTTACTCTAGATTCGAGACAGAGGATTTCGACTAACTCCATAATACGTATAAACCGTATTGCTTACTGCAACCGCCTTGAATTAGTACGACAGAAAACTTTTTGCGTTTTCTTCCCATTCGTCCCAAGTGCTTTGTAAAGGCTACGTCGCCACCGAGCAAGCGCGATGCCAAACTCACTATGACGCAAAGTTCCACGCTTTGCTAAAGACAGCTTCTCAACAACCAGTTATTTATTTAAAAAACAACCTCGTTGATCTTGTTCGAGTATTACCTTAGCTTCGGAACAAACTGCGTCACATTTGTTGCGAGTTGCGAGGTTTTTATTCGGTGTAGATTCTAACCGCTATTATACAAAGTGGGCCTCGGACATTCAATGCACGAGAGAACCTTGCACATCGGGTTTCGCGTTGAAGTTCATGATTGACTATTGGGTCTAAACGAAATCTCGCAAGGGAATCCACACTGATCCGCAAAGGAGGAGTTTCTTTGCGGGCCATTGAGAACTTATTTGTGGAAGAGAAATGTTCTTCAGCAAGGGGAGCGGATCGTCGCCTACTTCAATGAACCTCCGGCAAGGGAAAAAGATCTGCCAGAGCTTTATTAGCAAGGGATTGCCATTCGTTGCTCTTAAGTGCCCAGTCGAAATTTTCATAGTGCAGTTTGCCGAACTGTGGCGGAGCACTGAAGTCGTATGTCGCAGGTTGGCGAAACTTTTCCGGGCCCACAGGAGAAACATCAAGGCTTTGTCTCTGACTCTCGAAGCACGCAAACATTCGTTGCTTCAGTTCCTGAGCTTTTTCATCCAGCAACAAAGTTGTCGTCTCCCCTGAAGCGCCCGGCAGAAACTCTGGTACTTTCGCCTTGAAGTCCGTGCTCGGGTGCAGGGCCATCTCGAATAAGACGGGGGGCTTCAGGCCATTCTGTTTCATAAGTCGCAGTGCCGCGTGAGTCGCAAACGCGGTCGCATCGTGGTCCGGGTGGCCACCTTCATAGGGGTGCGTTAGGACAATATCAGCGGAAGACTGCTGGAGAAATGTAGCTATTCTTTTTGTCAGATCAGCCAGACATTGAGGCGCACAGTGGTCTGTGACTTCGAAATCAATTACCCGGTCTTCAGGCACATTGGCTAAGGCCAACGCTGAGAGGCACTCATTTTTGCGTGCCTGGGCATAGTCCGAACGCTCTTTAAAGCCCGCGGCTGTCGCGTCATGCATATCAGGCGGAGCGCCATCCGTAACGTGAAGTACGGTAACGTCCGCCAACTTGGAAATGAGACAACCTGCGCCCACAACCTCATCCGCCGGGTGCGCCACAATCACGGAACACCGCAACGTGGGGTTTAATTCGCCTGTTCCGAAAAGCTTGGCATGTGCCGAATGCACTTTTCTACGGCGCGTTCGTCGAAAAGGCTGAGTCATTAGCGGCTTCTTGCTATCCCGGGTCTCAGCAGCGGCAACTGCACTTCAGCCCTGGCATGTTGTCGCATGAAATCGAGACATGCGTGTTTACGTCCGGTACGAATTGCAGTGCCGCCTTAGCCGAAAAGAATGGGAGCAAACGGCCTCAGGTAAGCCTGGGGTAGGATTAATGCGAAGCTTTTGGTGTTTGCCCTCAGTCTTGTTGGCTTTGCTTGATTAGACCTAATCAACCCCTATACCAGAGCAGTGAGGTTGCGGATTACAGCGCAGGTGACGACTGTCATTTGCCGGCTTGAGCGGTCTTTGGGGCGTGGGTTCGACCGTCACGAGTTGCGTTCCTGCCAGGGGCTCATCGTGTTCCACGACAAGCACTAATTGTGTCCGAGAGTAACCGCGAGCGGTAGCGGGCAGATACAAACTCGATGTAATTTGATGGACGCGAAGAATTTCTCTGTTCAATCATGCGATCTGCTCAAAGCTGCACTGCTTCGGCTTCTTCTCCGGTCGCCAGCGCAAAAATTTTGTTCCGTGCCGAAAACGCCCGCCGGAAAAATGATCAAACTGTATTTCCACGACCAACTTCGTTGCCAGCGGTTCCCACTCGCTCGTCTTTTTGGTGCTCCAACGACTTGGTCCGCCCGGCTTGTTGCCCGTGAACCCTGGGGCTGCGATTAACGGCTCGAGTTTTTTCGTTAACTCTTTCTTTTGCTCCTCATTGAAGCTGGATGTGTAACCAACGTGATCAAGCAATCCTCTGTCGTCATACAAACCAAGCAGCAACGAACCGACCACATTCCCTTTCGAGGCATATCTGAATCCGCCGACAACACAATCCGCGGTTCTCATTCTCTTGACCTTCTGCATGCCATCACGCTCGCCCGATCGATACGGAAGATCTAAACGCTTGGCCATAACTCCATCGAGTTTCATACCCGGAGTAGCGAGCCACTTGCGCGCTACGGCAATATTTTTCGTTTTGGGCGAGAGCTCGATGGTCTTGTTTTGTGCCAGGTACTTCTTAGCGAAGCTTTCCAGTTTCACGCGACGTTTCGCGAGCGGAAGCTCAGCCATAGACTTACCCGCATCGTCAACCAGTAGATCAAAAACAATGAAATGGGAGGGGGTCTCCTGGGCCAACCTCGCTACGCGGCTGGCTGCGGGATGAATCCGCTGAAGCAAATCATCAAACGAGAGTCCGCCCTTAACCGGTATCACTAATTCGCCGTCAAGAACAAACCTGGACGCTTTTAGTTTGAGAAGCGCTTCGACAATTTCCGGGAAGTAGCGGCCGAGCGTCTGGCCGGACTTCGATTGCAGCTCAACCTTCTTGTCATCCCGAAAGGCGATGCAGCGAAAGCCATCCCACTTCGGCTCATACTCCCAATTCTCGCCGGCAGGAATTTCATTCACCAGCAGTGCTTCCATGGGCGGGTAAGGTGGTTTGATTGGTAGAGTCATAAATTGCTCAACGTTATCACTGGGAGCGCGGGCGCCTTCGCCCGCAATGAGCGGGTAGCGCGAAGTAGAACTACCTGATGTTCCTCAATGTTTCCAGAATTGCTTCAAGAAAACTTCACTTGCCGCGCGTTGCGGGCGAGGGCGCCCGCGCTCCCAGTAAGAAGTCGCTCGGAAGTGCCAAACTTACCACTCCAGGTTCTAAGTTCGCGTATCAGCGAGATGACGGCCGGGCTGGAGTGTGCGAACAAACTTCTCAACGATTTGCACCAACTCGGCGCGACCGGCGTTCTTCTCAATCTCCGCCACAATTGCCGAACCTACTACAGCGGCATCAGCATAGCGCCAAACTTCGGCAACCTGTTGGGAATTAGAAATACCAAATCCAACCGCAACCGGTAAATCGCTGACTGCTCGAACCCGGGCCACCAGTTTTGCAGCTTCCGTGCTTAATTCGGTTGTAGCGCCCGTCACGCCTGTTCGCGAGACAGCGTAAATAAAACCACTCGCTTTATCGGCGATCATACGCAGCCGCTCGTCGGTCGATGTTGGCGCCACGAGAAGAATCAGGTCCAGTGAGCTTGCTGCCAGGGCTCTCCGGAATTCACCCGCTTCTTCCAACGGCAGATCGGTAAGTAGCACGCCGTCAACCCCAGCACGCGCAGCCTCAGCGGCAAAACGACTTACTCCAAATTGCAGCAGAGGATTTAGATAACTGAAGATCACGAGCGGAACATCCCTCGCTCTGGGCGTCTCCGCTATTACTTCGAGTATTTCGCTGACGCCCATTCGATGACGCAGGGCACGCTCTGATGCGCGCTGTATTACTGGTCCATCGGCGATGGGATCGCTGAATGGGACGCCCAGCTCAATCACGTCTGACCCCGCGCGCGCAAGCGCAATCAGCAACTCTCGCGTAGTTTCAATGTCCGGATCGCCTGCTGTTATGAAGGGAATCAGACCTCCCCTACCCTCCCTTTTGAGGCGCGCAAAAGTCTCGCCGATGCGGCTCAATGCGATGCTCCATCCAGTTTGGCGGCAACCAGGCTAACGTCTTTATCCCCGCGCCCCGAAAGGTTAACGATGATGACATTTTCCTTCAACAACTCGGGCGCCAGTTTTAATGCGTGCGATATTGCATGGGCCGATTCCAACGCTGGAATTATTCCCTCCAGCCGTGAAAGAGTTTGGAAAGCTTCGAGTGCTTCATCATCTGACGCGGACACATACTCAATGCGCCCGGAGTCATGGAGATAAGCATGCTCAGGACCGATTGAAGGATAGTCGAGACCCGCGGAAATAGAGTGAGTCAAAGCAATTTGGCCGTTCTCATCTTGCAGCACGTAACTCATTGTTCCGTGTAAGACCCCGGGCCTGCCGCCCCCGCTGACATTGAAACGCGCGGCATGTTCTCCAAGTGTGCTACTAATGCCGCCGGCCTCGACTCCGATCATTCGCACCTCAGCCTGGTCCAGGAAGGGATGAAATAGTCCAATTGAATTTGAGCCACCGCCAACGCATGCGACCAGGGCGTCTGGCATTCGCCCTTCCTGCTCCATGATCTGCGCGCGCGCTTCTCTCCCAATCACGCTTTGGAAATCGCGAACCATGAGCGGATAGGGATGTGGCCCAAGCGCGCTGCCCAGAAGGTAGTGAGTGTTTTCTGGTGAAGTTGTCCAATCACGCAATGCCTCATTGATTGCATCTTTTAGAGTTTGCGATCCTGCGTCGACGACTCTTACTTCCGCGCCGAGCAATTGCATGCGAACAAGGTTTAACTTTTGACGTCTCGCATCTTCAGCCCCCATGTAGATGACACATTCGAGACCAAACAACGCGCAGACTGTTGCAGTCGCCACGCCATGTTGTCCGGCGCCAGTCTCGGCCACGATGCGCTGCTTGCCCATCCGGCGTGCCAGCAAAGCTTGGCCGAGAGCGTTATTAATTTTGTGAGATCCCGTGTGTGAGAGATCTTCGCGCTTGAGATAAACGCGCGCGCCACCAGCGAATTCAGTCAAACGCGCTGCGAAAAACAAGGGAGTAGGGCGTCCCGAGTACTGGCCGAGGAGCGTCGCAAACTGCTGTTGAAACTCCTGGTCTTTACGAGCGACATCGTAGGCTTTCAGTAAATCGTTTAGCGGGGCCATAAGCGTTTCCGGTACAAAGCGCCCGCCGTATGGTCCCCAATATCCGCGGGCATCGGGTTGCTCAAAATTCATCTCTATCTATCCTTTTTCCGGTTTCAGTTTGGCTTCCGGCTTTAGCTTGCAATTGACGAACAATCTAAAGATTGGACTCTGAACTTCCGGCCTCTCTCATGCAGTTTAGAGTTCAAGCTTTAGCTTGCTTTTTACGAAACCAAACAATCTAAAGATTGGACTCTGAACTTCCGGCATTCTCCGCCGCTTTGATAAAAGCACGAACGCGGGCATGGTCCTTCCGGCCGGGCGCACTTTCCAGCGCACTGCAAGCATCAACCGCGTATGGCCGAACTGCGGTGATTGCCTCGGCTATGTTGTTTTTGTTTAGTCCTCCAGCAAGAAAGAGTTTCCCAACCAATGGGCGTGCGCGGGCGGCAATTGACCAGTCGAAGGTATGTCCGGCACCGCCATATGCGCGATCACTAAATCCATCAAGCAGGATAGCGTCAGTTTCATATTTAGCCGCTTGCTCCGGTTCGAAATTACTATTCACCCGCAATGCTTTGATCACGAAAAGATGTTTCAATTTTTGACAGTAAGAAGCCGACTCATCACCGTGAAGCTGCACTGCCTGCACGCCCGCTTCATCCGCAAAACGTTCGAGTTGCTCTCTACGTTCATTCACGAAAACGCCCACGCTCAAAACTGAACCAGGTAATTGATCAATTATCCGTCGCGCAGCAGATGGCTCGATATAGCGAGGGCTTTCGCGGTAAAAGTTGAAACCAAGTAACTCCGCGCCTGCTTCGACGCTAGCCAAAGCGTCCTCAATATTTGTGATTCCACAGATCTTTACGCGAACCATGCCTTTAACCTTCGGCCTCTCGAACAATCGAGCGCAAAGAATCTTCCGTGTTTTCCGTCCCGATCAGTGACTCACCTATCAGAAAACCTCGGTACCCGAGGGACAGTAAGCGCTTGAGTTGCGCTCCATTTCTTAAACCGCTTTCACTTACGAGTAGCGCCCCGCCCGGAGCTTCAGTAATCAGCTCCAGGGAGGCTTCGATTGAAACTTCAAATGTATGCAGATTGCGGTTGTTTACCCCAATCAGCGTTGTTCCTGATTTTGATGCCCGACGCATCTCTTCGCGCGTGTGCACTTCAACCAGCGCATCCATCCCTAATTCAACCTCCGTAAGATTTCGCAATCGCGCGAGGGTCTCATCGTCTAGTAAGGCGACGATTAGAAGCAAGGCATCTGCCCCCGCGGCTGCCGATTCGTAGACCTGGTATTCATCAAAGATAAAATCCTTGCGTAGCACGGGAAGAGAGACTGAGCGACGCACAGTGCGCAAGTCTTCCAGCGACCCATTAAAGTAGTCTTCTTCGGTTACCACTGAAACTGCCACCGCGCCGCCACGCGTGTAAGCGCGCGCTACTTCCTCAACGGTTGCGTTCAGGCCAAGATCGCCTTTCGACGGCGAAGCTCGTTTAATTTCCGCGATGATATTGATCCGTTTGTCATTATTGAGCGCGCTCCGGAAAGCGTGGCGTGCAGCGCGCGTCCGGGCTTCGGATGCACTCGCGCGCAAATTATGAAGTGATACATGTGACCTCGCCTTCTCCAAGCGCGCGCGCTTGCTTTCAACTACCGTCGTTAGAAAGTCCAAACCTATTTTCATCTGTTGGTTGCTTCCACCAATTCGGCAAGCTTCGCCGCCGCCGCTCCATTATCGATGCTCGCTCTCGCCAGCTCGGCAGCTTCGCGCAGATCTGCCGTGGCGCTGCCGATAAATAGCCCCGCTGCGGCGTTCGCAATAACGAGGTCGCGCGCCGCGTCAGCTCGTTGTCTGGCAAAGATTTCATTAATAATGCGAGCGCTCGTCTCAGCATCTCCGCCGGCGAGACTGTCGAGCGATGTACGTCGCAGCCCGAAATCCTCCGGCTTGAGTTCAAAGGTCTTAATTCCTCCGTCTTTAGCTTCGGCTACAAGCGTTCTTTCCGCTAGCGTCACTTCATCCAGTCCATCCAGGCCATGAACCACCCAGGCGCCTTTCGTTCCTAAGGCTGTTAATGCTCGCGCGAGGGGCTCGACCAGAGCAGCGTTTGAGACGCCTACCAGTTGATAGGGCGCACCGGCCGGATTCGTCAAAGGACCCAGCAAGTTGAAGATGGTGCGCACACCTAATTCGCGCCTGATCGCGGCCACGCGCGCAGTAGTTCCGTGGTAGAGCGGCGCAAACATGAAACATATGCCGATCTCGTTAAGACACTTTTCAGAGATGTCAGGTGATGCGGTTACTCGCACTCCGAGAGCCGCCAGCACATCCGAACTTCCCGACCGGCTGGTAACGGCGCGATTCCCATGCTTTGCGACGGCGAGACCGGCGCCGGCAATTACGAACGCAGCCGCAGTTGAAACGTTGAAAGTTTTTGCATTACTCGAGCCCGTCCCAGCGGTATCCAAAAAGCGTTGCTGAGATGTTTTTAGCCGCACGGCTCGAGAACGCATGCCGCTCGCAATGCCCACGAGCTCTTCAACTGTTTCACCCTTCATGGCCAGCGCTACGAGGGCGGCTGCAAGTTGCGCATCCGTAGCCTCGCTGTCGAGCAAACTCTCGAAAAATTGAGCCGCATCTTTGCGTGGCAGATTTTCGCCGCGCACCAAACGACCCAGAAAGGTACCCAGACTCGAATGCTCAATCGGATCCTCATCCCTAACTGACGGCAGAGGCATCACCGCTTTTGTACTGTGCGGTGGCTTATTCATATAAGTGACTCATACTGCAGCTCATATGGCGAGGAAGTTCGCCAGCAACTTTTTTCCTTCCTGTGTCAGGATAGACTCGGGATGAAATTGCACCCCCTCGATCTTCTGCTCGCGATGACGCAGTCCCATAATCACACCATCGTAGGTTTCGGCAGACACTTCCAGGCAGCGCGGCAACCGGTCGCGTTCGACCACAAGCGAATGATAACGACCGGCTCTAAATGGAGACTTGAGGCCCTGGAAGATCGACTTGCCATCATGAACAATCTCAGAACCCTTGCCATGTACAACAGTAGAAGCCCTAACTACCCGCCCCCCGAACGCCTCTCCAATAGCTTGATGGCCCAGGCAAACGCCTAGTATCGGAACGCGGCCGCCGAAATGCGCTATAAGTTCGAGAGAGACCCCTGCATCGGCGGGCCGGCCGGGCCCCGGCGAGATCAGAATTCGGCTCGGGAGACTCGCCTCAATGTCGGCGACCGATATCTGGTCATTGCGCCGCACCACTATCTCCTCTCCAAGCTCGCCTAAATACTGGACGAGGTTGTAAGTAAAAGAATCGTAGTTGTCGATTATTAGAATCATTTTTTACTTTTGCGCGTACCTCGGTTTTGTTTTTGGCCGCGGATTTACGCGGATAATCGCGGATCAGATTAAGAATAGGAATTACAAAGTATGACGACTTTTTCAGATTCGCGTAATCCGCGTTAATCCGCGGCCAGTTTTAGGAATCACGACTCGGACTCCGCCATCTCAATGGCGCGCAGCAGCGCCTTTGCCTTATGGACTGTCTCATCATATTCACGCTCGGGTACCGAATCGGCGACAATGCCGGCGCCAGCCTGCACCGAAGCTTCTCCGTTCCTGAGTACAATAGTGCGAATGGCGATACAGGAATCCAAATTGTTCGCGTAATCCGCGTAAAGCACGGCTCCTGCGTACACCCCACGCGGCGACGGTTCCAATTCCCTGATAATCTCCATTGCTTTGACCTTGGGTGCTCCTGTGACAGTTCCAGCAGGAAAGCACGCAGCCAGCGCATCGAAGCGATCACAACCCTCTCGCAGCCGCGCGCCCAAACTCGAAACGAGATGTTGCACTTTTGAGTAGCGCTCAACAGACATGAGATCTTTCACTTTAACTGAACCGAATTGCGCCACTCGCCCCAGATCGTTTCTTCCCAGGTCCACCAGCATCATGTGCTCGGCCACTTCCTTCTCATCGCCACGCATCTCTTCGGCAAGCATACGGTCCTCTACTTCCCCTGTTCCGCGCCTGCGCGTGCCGGCAATGGGCCGATAATCAAGGTGTTCGCCGCGACAACGCACTAGCATTTCGGGAGATGCGCCTATGATTGAGGCATCTCCGAGTTTTAGATAATACATATACGGTGACGGATTGCTTTTGCGAAGGGCTCGATAGATTGAAATAGGCTCTGCTGTTACATCCGTGGTGAATCGTTGCGACAGAACTACCTGATAGCAATCACCAGCCAGAATGCGATTCTTAACGGATTCCGCAGCCTTCTGAAAGTCTTCCCTCGACCAGTTGGAGCGAACCGATGCTTTCTCAACCTGGCGGGTTCGTGACCCTGTGGTTGGTGACACCGGAGGGATTTGCGCCTGAGCTGCCAGCAGTTTCTCCAGGCGCTCAGTTTCGCGCACGGCGTTATCATAGAGTTCTCTGAGACGGTTTTGGTTTGAACCTGCCTCTTCTGTAAATACAACGGAGACGATTTGTCTCTGTCGTTGGACACGATCGAATACAACGAGGGTGCGGTAGAACATCAACAGGGCATCATCACCGTCACAGCCATCACTGGGCACCGACACGCCCGCGCCGTGTCTCTGCAGGGCGGGCTCGAACCAGTTGGCAGCTTTATAACCCAGGTAGCCGACGGCGCCTCCTGCGAGCGGAACAAGGTCGTTGCGGTTCGCCAGTTGGTGTTCGCGAAAATGACGCAGGAGAAATTCAGTCGGACACTCTGAACGTGTCTCGAATACGCCGCTCCGATTTATCAACGTCTCATCGCCACGGCCGCGGACAATCATGTATGGATCTGCGCCGATGAAGGAGTATTTGGCGACCCCTTCGCTTCCCTCCACCGATTCCAGAAGAAAACCGTAGTGCGACTTTCCCGCAACCGTCATGAAAGCTTCCACCGGACTCCAGGATTCATCCGTTATAGTTCTTGTCACAGCTACGACATTGCCGCGCTGGGTATCGCGCTCAAACTCTTCGAATGATGCTGGTTGAAGTTTAGAGTTCACGTAGGTCACCGGTTTACGAAGTTGAATCGGTGTTAAATCGGGTAATCTGCCTGGTTACCTTCAAGACAAAGCTACTGCCAAAACAAAAACCCACTGCCGGAAAACATCCATCTGGCAGCGGGTCCTTCATAAACAATTTGGTGCGCTTCTTTACTCTGTCTCGCGCTCCTCGTTGAAAGCTACGCCCGCCACCCCGTTAGCGACGCGCCAGCACCAGTTGGCGTAACGCGCGGCTGACTGTTTTGATACCGCACTTGTGCCGCGCGCGGAACAAACAGAATGATAAGCGTCGAGCTTCATGATCGCGCCGCGTTTATAGCCGAGTGGGTCGCAGCTTGTCAAATGATCCCGACTGCAGGTGTCCCGACTGCAGGTACTGATGCACTTTGAGTGCTTGCCCTTAGTACGACGATCGGGCCCCATGAGGTCAGTACCAGGCCTCCTGCGATGGACGCAAGAAGTTCAGAGTACAACCTTCAGGTTGCTGTTTGGTAA
>JBHEMV010000045.1:0-27753 GCA_046262375.1 Pyrinomonadaceae bacterium | reverse complement strand
GCGGTAGCGACTGTGTGAAAACCCAGAAGGGCGTACGGTAATTTGCAGGTAAGGAAGGGTGGCTTGCCCCCGCTCGAGCGCCAACGGCGCGACTGGTTACTTTAGCTTCAAGTTACAGCTCCACCGATCAAGCTTGAGAGTGTTTCAAAAGCCATTTTCCCTTTTAGTAATAACCAGTTGAGATAATACCCAACCATCGCCCCGTTGGCGCTCGAGCGGGGGCAAGCCGCCCATCCTAACCTGCAAATTGGCAGGGCTTGAGCCGTCCTTTTGGGATCGCAGAGTTTTCACACAGTCTCGGTAGCGGGTGGGTCGGATGCACTCACTCAATCGGCCTCAATTCTTTTCAAGAACCCACCCGTTACCGCGCGGTGGTACTGACCTCATGGGCCAGCCCAATCACAATTCAGCCCCAGCCGCTACTCATAGCGCACTGAAAGCAATGTTAGTCCGCACGCTGGCGCGGTTGCTGCGACAAGAGAACGGTCGCCTTCATTTATCGCACGCGCCACAAGCTGGGAATCCATCTCGCCGCGCCCGACGGCCATCAAAGTGCCGGCAATCGATCTCACCATGTAGCGAAGAAAACCATCGGCGCTGATTTTAATTTCAACAAAGCGGCAACCGGCGCGTTCATCGCAACGTTCAATAATACCAAGACCCGTAATCGTTCTGTTTTTGGTTTCTGCGTCAGATTGCGCGGAGGAGAATGCACTCCAATCATGCTCCCCCAGGAACAACACCGCGCTGATTTTCATGCTTTCAAGATCAAGGGGGCGAGCGTCATGCTGTGCATAGCGCAGCCAGAAAGGCGACATGACGGGTCCATTGACCAAACGATAGAGATATGTTTTTTCAAGCGCTGAATAGCGGGCGTGGAAACCGTCATCTACAACTTCGGCTGCAAAGACACGCACATCTTTTCCGACGTTTCCGTTAATCGCTGCGCGCAGTTTTCGTGGAGTTATTTCCTTTTGCAAGTTCACGCTCGCAATCTGACCCTCCGCGTGCACGCCGGCATCTGTCCTGCCCGAGCCGTTTACTACGACATCACGACCGTCTATCTGCGAAAGGGCCCTGGTCAGCTCACCCTGCACAGTTCTGAGTTGACCCTGCATCTGCCAACCATGAAAGTCTGTGCCGTCGTATTGGAGGGTGAGTTTAAAGTTCATTCTCTCCGTAGCCCGTGGTCACTTTGGTCTAATCTGGTCTTGGGTCTTAGGTCTTTTGTTCTTTCCTGCCTGCCTCCTGCCCATGCCTACCTCCTACTGCCCACTGCCCACTGCCCACTGCCTGCTGCCTGCTGCCTGCTGCTTACTGCTTCCGGCTGCCCGGCTTCACGGCCGGCTCTCCCCGTTCACACGCATCGCAAACACTCGGGTCAACTGAAGGAACGTCGAGTGTGGCAAGCGCTATTCGCGGCACCCCTACATCAGCTTTGCCCGACGAGCGATCGATTATCGAGGCGGCTCCGATCACATTTCCGCCTCCCACTCGTAACGCTCCAACAGTTTCGCGCGTGGACCCTCCCGTAGTCACGACATCTTCGACTACAAGAATTCTTTCGGCCGGCGAAAGAGAAAAGCCGCGTCGCAAGGTCATCTCACCGTTTTGACGCTCAGTCCAAATAAACCTGCGGCCGAGTGCGCGGGCAACCTCGTGACCGATCACAATTCCTCCCATTGCAGGGGCGGCAACCGTCTCGATGTCTTGCCCCCGAAAGTGTTCCGCAATGCCACGGCCAAACTCTTCCGCCTCACCTGGATACTGCAGGACAAGCGCGCACTGCAAATAGACGGAGCTGTGCAAACCGCTGGATAGCACATAGTGTCCCTCCAACAGCGCTCCAGTCTCCTTAAACCTTCGGATTACGTCTTCAGTTCTCACGCCTCAATTCACCATGGCAACGCGGATGTCGTGTTACAATCGCAACCCATGCCGCCTTATGCAAACCTGGTGTCTGATTCAACACTGGTTCAGGAAACAATTGATCTACTACGCCTTTCGGGCGGTCGCGCTAACGCTTCCCAGATTGTCGATGCGGTATTCAAAGTATCTCACATTGACGAGGAGTTGGCGGGTTTACTGGTTGGCGATCTTGTTAAAGACGATCGACGGTTCAAGATCATCGACGGTAAGACTATCGAGTTGCAAGCATATGATTGCGAATCGAAACTACTCGACGAACTTGATTTTGTAGTTGTCGACATTGAAGCCACTGGCGCCAGGATGCCGCCCAACCGCATTATCGAACTGGGGGCCTATCGCATCCGCGGCGGAAAGATAGTAGATAACTTTTTAACGTTGGTAAATCCTGAGATTTCGATTCCCCGCTTCGTCGCAGCCCTGACTGGCATCAGCAATGACTTAGTAAAGGAGGCGCCTCTATTCGCCGAAGTTGCCCCCCGCTGGCTTGAGTTTGTTGAAGATGCGGTGCTGATAGCTCATAACGCGCCTTTTGATACGAACTTCCTAAACCATGAAATCTCACGCGTGTATCCCGGACACCGAATGATTAATCCGCATCTCTGTACGGTCACACTGTCGCGACGAGCCGTGCCTGGCTTGACTAACTACCGTCTGGAAACTGTTGCCGAACACTTCTCCATTCCCATTTTCGACCGACATCGCGCAGGCAGCGACGCGCTGGCTACCGCCGAAATCTTTTTACACTTGTTGCACCGACTCGCAGAGAATGGCGTTACAGATTTGGCGGCGGCGCACGCCTTCCAATCCCCAGTTGTCGAACAAACGGAACCAACTCCCGAGCCGGTGCTATTTCAACTAATTCCCGGGTTCTAAACCCTCTTCCGCTGGTGATTCTGATTTGGGCTTCAACAAGCTGCGAATTAGGAAAAACGCGACAATCAGGATGGCAAGCCCGAGCCCAATCCAGGGATAGTACCTCGCAAGAATCTCCTTCGCCTGGGCTCCATAACGGATCGCGAAGTAGCCCACCAGTAAAAATCGAAACATACGACCAGCAATAATGGCGACCGTAAAGCGAATCACGCTGAAGCGAAACACCCCTGAAGTAATCACAAATAATTTGAATGGGAATGGCGGTGGCATAAGAGAAGCCACCAAAACCGAAAGCACATCGTATCGATCGATTAACTCCTTCACTCTTTTTTGCTTCGCGGGTGAAAACTTCCTAAGCGCCCGGCCACCGGCGCGTCGCGAAATGTAGTAAAGGATTACGCAGCCCATCGCGGAGCCTGACGTTGCGAGTAGGGCATACACGACCATCATCCGCGGGTGAGCTATCGTCAGAAGGAGCATTATCGCATCCGCGCTGCTGGGCAAAGGCACGAAAGCCGAATCAAGCAGAGCGACTGCGAACAGACCAAAAGGCCCCAGAGCCACAAAAAACTCTGAGAGCCGTGCTAACCCACCAGTAATTTTATGAATGAACAGCTTCAAACAAGAATCCCTTCCTTTTCGTATGGAAGCCTGGATTGCGGCTAGTCGGCAGCCTTAGTTCGCTCCGGATGCACAACCGTTTCTTTGTTAGGCAATATCCCTGCCTCTGCTCCTTTTGTCAGCGGCCTGCGCCGATTAACTATTGCATAAATCAGCAATAGTAGGACGACTGCCGCTGCAGCAACGCTAAGGATGACCAGACCGTTGTCTCTGAGAAAGAGCAACACGCGCTTACCGTAAAATACTGCCAGAATTCCTTCAACGTAATATCGAAACGAGCGCGCAATCATGACCGTAATTAGAAACTTCCATCGTGGATACTCGAGAGTTCCCGCGGTGGCGACAAAAATCTTAAATGGCATGGGCGGGGGCAGTAGGGCGGGAATTGCTATCGCCAGAAAGCCAAACCGAGCATAAGCACGCTCCACCCGCTCAATGTTTTCCCGGCGAAAACGTCTGCGCAATACGGCCTGGCCGCCGCGTCGCATAATCGTGTAAAGAAAAAGGCAGCCGATAACCGATCCGATCGCGGCAAACAGGGGAAAATAAATTGCGGCTGTAGGGTATTTGAAACATCGTGCAACCACCAGGTAGTCGTTGATCTCCGGCAGCGACAGCAGCGAAGAATCCAGGGCTCCAATAACGACCATCGCCGGAGCGGCAAAATAGATTGGAAGACTGATCACGTATCGCTCGAGCCAGCCTCCTATGGAGCTTAACCAATCAGACATAATTACAGTGAGAAGTGCCGAATCTTTTAAAAAGCAACTATCATCAACCGAAATATTCGGCCCAATCTAACACATAGTTTTAATCGCAAGAGAGACTTGCAAATCTCAGTTCTCAGTTGCTATTTGGCGGGTGCGAAGATGGAGGGAGTGTCGTACGTTACGCCGACCGTGACGCCGGCATTATGCGTGAAGCCTGTCAAGCCTTTAATACCCGCGAAATCAAACCGGAGGCCTGAAGCCCGAATCTGCATTCCCAGGCGAGCTTCCGATTGCGACTCGGTGCCTAGCGGACCGTCACCGGGTCGGGTGTTAGCGCGGCCATTAACTTCTCCGGCGATACTGAACTGTTTATTCAAGCGAAAGATTCCTGCCGCCCCGTAAGTAATTACATCGTTTTGAGAAAACAACTCCGTCGGCGCTGTTAGAATTGCAACTCCCACATTACCGAAAGTGTTGAACCTTCCGGCCCGACCAAACTTCTTGCCGACCAATATCGATCCGTAAGCGTTTGTTTGATTAAGTCCAATTCCGCGCGCTTGATTCGAGTTTGGCAGTTGCACTCCGAAACGAAATCCCAAAGATGGCCCGCGCCTGGTCTCATTACGCAGTTTAAATTTGGTCCAAAGGATGAAATCGCCTGTGTCATTTGTCGAATTGAGCCCCGGAGCCAACGACAAAGGGATAGCCGACGCGCCCCGCGAATTAATACTTAGAAAATTTTGCGCAACGCCTTCAATCTGAAACTCGACATTGGGCGCAAAACCAATGCTAATGCCAATCACGCCCACGCGCGTTAAATCCCCGGTCAATCCAGATGCGGAAAACCTGGCGCCTTGCAGAAAATCTACTCCCGCTTCAATGCGCATGGTTCCAGGCGGAATGATGTCGACGTCTTCGGTGAGCAGCGGTCGCTGCTGCGCTCGCACGTTCAGCCCTAAGCCGGCTAAGAACGTAAGCGCTACGGCGGCGACAATTTGTTGAAGCTTTCGATGAGACATCGCTTAGGAATTTTATCCGGGCCGATTGTAATGGGAGGTCCTGGTCGCGTCAATATTGGTTGGGTCCCCATTCAGCCCTTGCAGCGGTTAGTCTGCGGAACTGTTATTTGCGCGCAAGCTGGACTGCCTGGTGAATCCAAATTCAATCAATTTTTAACCACCTGAAACGAATCCAGATACTTCGTACCTTTAGCATTCAACGCATCGTTCTCAAGTGACTTTGGGAAGATGAACTGTAGAACGTAAATTCGCTTGTCAGCTTCGTAGTATCTTGCCCTTAAGATGTATTCATTGCCACCGGGAGCCTTTGCTGAGACCTTCAGCTCCCGTCCGGGATAACCGTCCAGCCTGATAGGGGCCTCACTAATCAAAGCGCCGTTGACGGCTTTCACCATGCCGTCGCGAGCCAGATCCGCCGAGAAGATCGTGTCGGGCACCTGATCGAAATACCCGATCACATATCCTACGTCGCCGGGCTCTATAACGGTGGCCATATACTGTTGAAACTTATCTCCTGTCGCAGCGGTCGCCTCCTGCGTGCTGACTTTCGGCTGCCCAGGAACGGAAACAACATAACGACCTTCGGAGGACTTATATTTTATCCATTCGGTTGAGTTCTGGATGCTCAGCGCTAGTGGCCCACTCACCAGCATAAGCAAGATTCCAATCACACATTTTCGCATTAGGGTTCGCCTCAGGAAGTTTAATGGTCAGCGAAGCATTGGATACTACTAACGCTTGAGTATCACGGCGATTCTAATTCCCGATTGGATAAGAGGTCAACGATTATTCTCACTATGCTACTATCTTGCCATCCCATACATGAGGTGCCCTCGAATGACGAGACATCGGTCAGCGCTTCTGATCATTTTCACTTGTTTTCTTTTCCTGCTGCAGCCGTCGCTCCGAACCTCCGCTGAACCGAAGACTGGCGAAACAGCAAACTCAAGGACGGTGGAAATCACTGGGCTGCGCGACCGCGTAACAATCCGACGCGACGAGCGCGGTATTCCCTACATTCAGGCAAAGAATGACGAAGATTTGTATTTCGCTCAAGGGTATGTCACGGCGAATGACCGTCTGTGGCAAATGGATTTGATCCGACGTAACGAGCGTGGAGAGTTGGCCGAGGTTCTCGGTGCAGGACCAAACAACTCTGCGCTTGAGCAGGACAAGCAGCACCGAACGTTGGGATTCGCGCAAGTAGTTGAGGCCGAATTCGCGCAAGCGCCTGCACAAACTCGAGCTATCCTCGAGGCCTACGCGCGTGGTGTCAATGCCTACATGGCTTCACTCGATGCCAAAACTCTCCCGCCGGAATTTCAAATACTTCAATATAAGCCACGACCCTGGATCCCAGCGGATTCTTTGCTTGTGGTGAAGCTTTTTTCGGAAGCACTGTCATCGACATGGCGTCTCGACGTAATGCGGGAGGCGCTTGCCGGTCTTCCTGCAGAAAAACGCGCCGGGTTGATGCCGGAAACCTCCCCGCTTGATGTTCTCGTTGTCGGGAAAGACCGGAAAAAATCGACCTCCGTTCCCGATCCGAAAACAAGGCACGATTCGTTTTCACCCGATTTGTGTTCAATTGACACTTTACTTGCGCTGGCGAAGGATGAAGAGATTGCGGCGGAATCGCTGGCCCGAGTCGGGCTTTATGCAGAAGGACTTGCCGCCAGCAACAACTGGGTTGTCAGCGGCAAGCATACTGTCAGTGGCAAGCCACTCCTCGCCAACGATCCACACCTGGCGCCCTCAGCGCCTTCAATCTGGTATATGGTCCATCTCAGCGCTCCCGGTGTGCGAGTAGCAGGTGTAACCTCGCCGGGACTTCCAGGGGTGATTATTGGTCACAACGATCGCATCGCGTGGGGTCTCACAAACGTTGGCCCGGACGTCCAGGATCTCTATGTCGAGAAATTTGATCCGGCAAACCCGAGTCGTTATATGACGCCTTCCGGTTGGCGCGAGGCGGAAATACGTCATGAAGAGATCAAGGTTCGCAAGGGCTTCACAGACTCAGCTACGGACGTCGTTGCGATTAACGTAACCGTGACTCGGCACGGTCCCATTGTCTTTGAAAAGGGTGGTAAGCGTTATGCTCTTCGCTGGACCGCGCTCAATTCAAAACTGAGTAACCCTGACTCGAACCACCTTATGGATCGCGCTCGCAACTGGAAAGAGTTTTCCTCGGCATTACGTTCCTTCACGGCGCCAACCCAAAACATTGTTTACGCGGATGTTGATGGACACATCGGCTATCGCGTTGCAGGCGTCGTTCCGATCCGAAACTCAGGCGATGGCAGCGTTCCCTATGATGGCTGGACCGACGCTGGGGAGTGGACAGGCTACATTCCTACCGACAAACTGCCCGCCCTGTTTGACCCACCTTCGGGAATCATCGTTACGGCAAATCAGCGTATCGTCGGCACCGATTATCCTTATTTTCTTACTCACTCCTGGGCTCAGCCTTACCGTGCGCGAAGAATTTTGGACTTATTGAATCAGACGCCCAGATTATCCGCGGGTGACTTTCGCAGGATCCAGGGCGATGTTTATTCCATGGGCTCCGTTCTGTTTGCCAAACAGGCCGCCAGGATATTGCGCGGCGACGCAAGCCACGCCGCAACTACTGATACAAAGCTGGGTGACATGCTCACCGCATTTGAACGATGGGATGGTCAGGTCAAGGCTGAATCACACGTGGCCCCCGTGCTGGCCCAGATGCGAATCGCCTTTCGTTCGCGGATACTAACGGCTGCTCTCGGGGATGATTTGGTTAAGACTTACCAGTGGTCCAACTTTGATACCACGCTAGATCGCTTAATCACGGAGCAATCCAGGGAATGGCTGCCTAAGGAATTTAACAATTACGCCGGGCTGCTGCTTGCGTCATATGAAGACGCTCGCAAGGTGTTGACCAGGAATCTCGGCGCTGACGAGTCGAAGTGGACGTGGGGCGAAATGGTCAAGGTGCGTTTTCAGCATCCACTTGCTGCCGCTCCCCTGATCGGATTGCAGTTTGCAATTCCTTCGTTTCCGCAGAACGGAACAGGCGGACTGGCGGCCACAGTAAACGTTGGCGCAACCGTTTCGATGCGGCTGATCGCCGACACGAGTGATTGGGACAAAACACAGCACGGAATAACGCTTGGCCAGTCGGGCATCCCCTCGAGTCCGCACTGGAACGATCAGCTTGCAGACTGGCGGGCTGTCACTCCTGGGGTATTTCCTTTTAGCGATGCCGCAGTTTTGAAGGCAACAAAAGAGACTCTATTGCTGGAACCAAAGAAGTGACCCGGAGAAGTGGTGACGCGGCGACTCGGAGAAACACATCAGGCAACCCCAACACACCAAATCTCCGTCTCCGCATCACCATATCCCCACGAATGTCTGGCGGGTCTTTTGCGCCATCGAATTACCACAGACGTTGCGCAAACGGGTCGTACAACATATTGCAAGCTTGAAGGAAGCTCTGCCAGCCGCACACGCTAGCTGGATTCGCGACGCGAATCTTCATCTCACTCTCAAGTTTCTCGGCGAAGTGTCACAAACCTCCGTTCAAAACTTTTCAAGCGCAGCGTCGCGAGCGGCCGAGCGCTTCGCTCCTTTCCCTATTCTTCTTAACCAAACGGGAGTCTTTCCAATGCACGGATCGCCTCGTGTGTTATGGATCGGCATTACTGATCTGGAAGGAAAGCTTGGCGACTTGCACTCGCATCTTGAAGTCGAATCGGCTCAAGCAGGTCTTGATAAAGAGGATCGCCTCTTTAACCCACATCTCACCATCGCCCGTTTGCGCAAACCTCAACACGCGCGAGCGCTAGCTTCCGCTCACAGACAGCTGCCATTCGAAGAGGGGCAAATTACTGTCTCAGAATTATTGGTGATTCGAAGTGAGTTGAGTAGTGAAGGCTCCAAATATGCGGTGATATCACGCCACCCACTAGGCGTTTCGGGGTGATTTTTTGGTTGTAAACTAATAGCCTACCTCGGCAGCTCTCGCGGCCGTGGAGACGGCGGCGGATCCTTTTCGCCACTTTTCTCACCGGTTTGGGAAAACACTTCCTTTATTGCTCCGAGGCTCGCCAGCATTGCCGAAGTTTCCACCGGCATGAAGATGACTTTTGAGTTGTTTGTCCTGGTCATGTCCCGCAGGCTATCAATGTAGCGGGTAGTGATCAGGTATTGGCCCGGGTCGCCACCGGGGATTGCCTGAGCAATGCGGTTTATTGCTTCTGATTCCGCTTCGGCATTCCTGAGCCTGGCTTGGGCGGCACCCTCGGCGGCAAGTATGGCCGATTGTTTCTCGCCCTCTGCGCGAGTGACTGCGGCCTGCTTCTCGCCTTCCGCACGCGTTATCGCCGCCTGCCGATCGCCCTCAGCCTGGAGCACTAGCGCACGACGATTGCGCTCGGCTGTCATCTGCTTCTCCATTGTGATACGCACGTCTTCAGGCGGATCGATATTCTTAACATCGACGCGCGTAACCTTTACACCCCACTTGTCGGTCGCTTCATCGAGAATGATCCGTAGTTTTGCGTTGATCGCGTCGCGATTGGATAATGTGTGGTCCAGATCCATCTCGCCCATTACCGAGCGCATTCCCGTGATCGTTAATTGCACAATGCCCCCGACAAGATCGTTCATCTCATAGACGGCTTTAACCGCATCGGTAATTTGCCAGTACACAACCGAATCGACGTGAATGGTCACGTTGTCCCGAGTAATCACCGGTTGCGGAGGCAGGTCGATGTACTGCTCACGCAAATCGAGCGAAGTCATTCCCGGTCGGGAATTAGTCCAGTAGACAGCTCGTGGTTTATCGAAAAATGGAATAAGCAGGTTGAGACCGCTGCTGGCCACCTTATCAAACCGGCCTAGCCGTTCTACCAGCATCACCGTTGCCTGCGGAACGATTCTGATCGCTTTTATTGCGATGACCAGCAGCACGATCGCCAGAAAACCAAAAAGCAAAAAGGCCAGGATTTCCATAAACAACTCCTCGGCAGTCGTGCCGGCGCTTTAAGCAGCCTACGCGCGATGCCCGCTTAGGGTTAGGTAGTTTGATAACTTTGGTTGAACTATATCGGATCGCTTCATGCCCGACAAACTTCCATAATGTAAACAACTAGTCTGGCAATTGTGGAGGAGCCTGCCAACCTCCCAACGCATACTCCACAATAGCTGCCGCAGCAAGAATTGTTTCTTCTTCGAATGGTTGACCGACGATTTGTATCCCGATCGGCAGTCCTGCCTGTGTTCGACCCGCGGGAATGGTCACCACAGGAAGATCGAAAACGTTAAATGTTTGCGAATAACTGAAAGCGCGAAATGTGCTCAGCGTATGCTCACCAACCATCACCTTATGCGTACCATGTCGGTAAGCCGCAGTAGCACCGACTGGAGCGACGATCAATGGGCAGTCATTCATCCAGTCTATTAACGAGGCTCGCAAACGATCGCGCTCGAACCACGAATGTATGTAATCGTCGAGCGAAGCCGCAGGAGTGTCGTCCGCACTCGCTAACCTCCAGCGAACAAATTCACCCCCTTTTTCCTCGTTGCCCGCGTAGACATTTCGCAGATGGATGACGGACGCGCGAGAAAAAAGCTTGAGCCACAGGTCGTGGCCACGCTCGATTCCGGGCGGCCGAATCTCTTTTAGTATTAGCCCAGCATCGCCCAGAGCCCGTGCCGCAGTCTCAACTGCATGACGGGTTTCTTCAGTAACGGGAGAAACTCCGTCGTCTGTGTACCAGGCGATTTGAAATCCTCTCATCAGGGCACGACGCTTCTCGAGAATGTTTGGCTCCACATCTGCAAATGGTGCGGATATCCCGGGTGCTACCAGCGCGTTGAAAAGCAGACTGAGGTCGTCTACTGAACGCGCCATTGGACCAATCGCGGCGCCAAGCGAATAAGGCCCGCAGGCTGGCGGAAATTGGCCGGCGCCTGGCACTCGTGCCCCACCTGGCTTCAAGCCCGCGATGCCGCAGAAGTGGGACGGAATCCGAATTGAGCCCGCCAGGTCACTCCCAAGTCCGCAGGGAGACATCCCTGAGGAGATCGCCGCCGCTTCGCCCCCACTCGATCCACCCGGCGTTAGGGTCGTGTCATAGGGATTATTGGTACGGCCGAACACCGGATTATCGGCCGTGTAGTCCATGGCCATCTCAGCGGGATTTGTTTTTCCAAGGATGATAGCGCCAGCGGATTTAAGGCGAGAGACTGAAGGTGCGTCACGCTCCGGAATAAAGTGTGCTCGCATTGCCGAGCCGCTCGTGCTACGCAGGCCCGCAGTTTCAATCGAATCCTTAATCGTCACAGGCACGCCATGAAGAGGACCAGTCCCATCGCGGCGCATGAGGACGGCTTCGGCTTCTTTCGCCTGTTCCATAACATCCGAAGCAATCGTGACTATCGCGTTTAGCTTGGGATTAAGTCGCGCAATGCGAGCCAGGCATGCCTCGACAACCTCGACCGGCGAGACTTTTCGAGCGCGGATCAGTTCAGCCAGTCTGGTTATCGACTCTTCAGTCAGGTCAGACATTATTTTCAAAATTAACGCTTCATAATTCGCCGGCCCGAATAGTATGGTCAAATATTCTGCGGCTCCGCCGTCCGATGTGCGGAAAGGCTTCGCCTTTCCGTGACGTACTTTAATTACCGGGAGGCTTCGCCTCCGATCTTCCGTTTCGAGGCATAGCCTCTTGCATTAGACAGTTTCGCTGCGGAAAGGCAGAGCCTTTCCATACATCAATCGGCAAAGCCGCAAATACGTGGGCCATCGTATGCAAGGCCGGAACAGGCGGAACGGTCGTCAAAATTGACGGGTTTTGCTTTTCTTCCACTTCTCAATATAATTTCCTTGCTCTGGAAAATCTCAATCACAATTTACCCGAGTTTGGACCACTGGCTTTGACGCCGAAGGTCGGGAGCGAAGGAGCGCGTCATTGTCGATTCATTTGAGCAGGACTTTTGTCTTGCGCAAACTTCATCAGTTGTCCGGCATTGTGCCGCTCGGAATCTTTGTGTTGGAGCATTTCTACACAAATTCGAAGGCGCTTACTGGGCCCGCGGATTTTAATAATGCCGTTAGAGACTTGCAGTCAATCCCGTATATCCTCTTCGTCGAAATTTGCGGAATCTTTATACCGCTCATCTACCACGCCGTCTATGGCCTGGTTATCACCATGGAGTCGCGGCCTAACAACTTAGCCTACCCGTATCCCAGGAATTGGTTTTATACGATTCAACGAATCACCGGCGTAATTCTTTTCTTCTTTATCACGTTTCATGTGCTCAATTTTCGGTTCGGCATGATACCCGGACTAAACACGGTTTCCGTAGCTCATCGGCCGGACATGGCGTTCGATATTGTCTCTAGCGAGTTTCGCATGATACCGATATTCCTCGTCTACATGCTTGGAATCACCGCAACAGTTTGGCATCTGGCGAATGGCATCTGGCTGTTTATGGTCGATTGGGGAATCACCATCGGTGAACGTGCACAGCGGCTGACCGGGTATGCCTGTATTGGTTTCGGCGTAGTGTTACTGCTGGTAGGCATCAATGCCGCGGTTGCCTTCATACGTCCGGGTGGACTGCTGGGAGGAATTCTGTAGCGAATGGCAAGCAACGGCATCAAGATCGCGATTGTGGGTGGTGGGCTTGCAGGCCTGGCCGCAGCTATGAGGATTGCTGAGGCCGGACATGCAGTAGATCTTTTTTCTGTTGTTCCGGTGAAGCGTTCTCACTCTGTATGCGCTCAGGGTGGCATCAACGGCGCAGTCAATACGAAAGGGGAAGGCGATTCCACCTGGGAACACTTTGACGACACGGTCTATGGCGGCGATTTTCTGGCCAATCAACCGCCGGCAAAAGCCATGTGCGAGATGGCTCCATCGATAATTTTTCTCTTCGATCGCATGGGCGTTCCCTTTTCCCGCACAAACGAAGGCCTGCTCGATTTCCGTCGTTTTGGCGGGACGAAACACCACCGCACGGCCTTCGCCGGTGCCTCGACCGGTCAACAGTTGCTATACGCTCTTGACGAACAAGTGCGCCGCTTTGAAGCCGCGGGAAAGATTCGCAAGTTTGAGCACTGGGAAATGATGTCTCTCGTGCTTGATGAGGCCCAAGTCTGTCGCGGCCTTGTAGCCATGAACTTGCAAACGCTCGAACTAAAAGCATTCCCTGCGGACGCGGTTATCATGGCGACGGGTGGTCCTGGTCTGATTTTTGGCAAGTCGACCAATTCCATGGTCTGCACCGGTAGTGCAGTCGCAGCCTGTTATCAACAAGGCGCAAAATATGCTAACGGGGAATTTATTCAGGTGCATCCGACTTCGATCCCAGGCGAAGACAAGCTTCGTCTAATGTCGGAATCGGCTCGCGGCGAAGGTGGACGCGTCTGGGTGCCGAGGAAGCCAGCTGACACAAGACGCCCTTCTTCCATCCCTGAAAACGAACGACGGTATTTCCTTGAGGAGAAATTCCCGGCCTACGGTAACCTTGTTCCGCGGGACATCGCGACACGAGAGATTTTCCAGGTTTGCATAGAAGGTAAGGGAGTCGGCGGAGAGAATCAGGTCTATCTGGATCTCACACACATTCCGGCCGAGACCTTAGATCGAAAGTTGGGCGCGATCCTTGAAATCTACGAAATGTTTGTAGGCGATGATCCGCGTCATGTGCCAATGCGCATCTTCCCGGGCGTCCACTACTCAATGGGCGGACTCTGGGTTGACTACGATCAGCGTACAAATATTCCCGGCCTGCTTGCGGCCGGCGAGTGCGACTATTCGATCCATGGCGCAAACCGTCTTGGCGCTAACTCGCTCGTAAGTTG
The DNA here is from genome assembly GCA_046262375.1 of Pyrinomonadaceae bacterium. Taxonomy (GTDB): domain Bacteria; phylum Acidobacteriota; class Blastocatellia; order Pyrinomonadales; family Pyrinomonadaceae; genus PSRF01. The sequence continues at coordinate 13,747 of JBHEMV010000045.1, read as the reverse complement.
TGTCTATGGCGGCTTTGTGGCGGCGCCTGCGGCAATTCAATATGCAAATAACGTTGAACGCAATGGCGCAAATGGTTCGCGGATTTATGAACAGGAGCTGACGCGGCAAAAAGAAATAAATGATGCACTGATTAAACAGCGCGGTAAGGAGAACCAGTACGTTCTTCATCAGGAGATGGGCAAGTGGATGACCGACAACGTTACGGTCGTTCGTTACAACGACAAGTTAAAGGCGACTGACAACAAACTACTGGAGCTTATGGATCGTTACAAACGGATCTCGATAAACGACTCGAATCTCTGGGCCACCATGGCGCTGCCGCATGCGCGACACATGGACAATATGCTGGAGTTGGCGCGCGTGATTACACTTGGCGCGCTGAATCGTAACGAATCACGCGGTGCGCATTACAAGCCGGATTTTCCGAATCGTGACGACGAGAATTTTCTGAAGACGACAATTGCGGAGTATTCAGGTGAAGGACCGGTTATCTCCTATGAGTCGGTAGATGTTTCGCTCATCCCTCCGCGAAAACGAGACTATAGCAAAGCCAAACAAGAGCCTAAACACGATCCGGCGATGGCGAGACCTAGTGCAAATGTTTAAAGACTTGCGTTCTAGACGTCTTATCTCAAAATTTGACACGGCGGGCAAAGTCCGCCTTAAGCGGTAAACGCTACTAGCAGGACTTCCATGTCGACACTCCCACAAACTTCAAAAGCCAATCGCGTTCCACCGAAGACTGTCGAAATACACATCAGGCGCCGCGCGAATCCCGATTCGCCGCAGTACTGGGAACGTTTTGAGCTTCCCTACCGTCCGAATCTCAACATCATCTCGTGCTTGATGGAGATCCAGAAGAACCCGGTAACGATGGAAGGCACCCCGACTACACCTCCCGTTTGGCAGATGAACTGCCTCGAGCAAGTGTGTGGCATCTGCACGATGTTGATTAATGGGCGAGCGCGACAATCGTGCTCTGCGCTAATTGATAATCTTGAACAACCAATCAAGCTTGAGCCTATGGCGAAGTTTCCGAACATCCGCGACCTCGTGGTCGATCGTTCGCAGATGTTCGATCACCTCAAGCGCGTAAACGCGTGGATCGAGCTTGATGGCACTCACGATCTCGGTCCCGGACCTCGCATGGACCAGGAAGATGTTCAGGAGCGTTATGCATATTCGCGTTGCATGACTTGTGGCTGTTGCCTTGAAGCTTGCCCGCAGTATGACGACGACAACTATATTGGTCCCCAGGCTATATCACAGGTCCGTCTCTTCAATATGCATCCCACCGGTCAGATGACTCGCGACGAAAGGTTGGAGGGAATTATGGGCGAGGATGGCATCACTAACTGCGGCAATGCGCAAAATTGTGTTAGGGCTTGCCCGATGGGCATACCCCTCACCCGCGCGATCTACGAAGAGAATCGCGAAACCGTGGTTCACGGACTTTTTGGCTGGCTAAAAAAATAAGGCCTCACATAAGGGGATAAATACGGATAGCGGATAACATTGACAGAAGTCGCGATTACCTTTCCTCTTTCAACTCCACCACTGTTAAGTAGTGCTTCTAAATACCCAAAACGTTAACGAGCTCCTGAACTGCCGCGGCGCTTTTCTGTAAAGCAATCCGTTCCTCTGCCAGCAAGTTGATTTCGATTATCTGCTCGAGACCTCGCGCGCCGAGTTTGCATGGAACACCGACGTAGAGGCCATTGATTCCATACTCGCCTTCAAGGTAGGCAGCGCACGGAAGAATCTTTTTCTTGTCTTTCAAGATCGACTCCGTCATCTCGACTGCCGCGGCGGAAGGCGCATAGTAGGCCGAGCCCGTTTTCAACAGGGCAACAATCTCAGCGCCACCGTTTGCGGTTCTCTTAACTATCGCGTCGATCTGATCTTTCGGCAGCAGTTCTGGAATCGGAATGCCGGCGCAGGTTGAGAAACGAGGTAGAGGCACCATCGTATCGCCATGACCGCCGAGCACAAACGCAGTCACATTTTCAACTGAGACATCAAGAGCCTCCGCGAGAAAACAACGCATGCGCGCCGAATCGAGCACGCCTGCCATGCCAATTACACGGTGCTTCGGAAAGCCCGAGCGGCGTAATGCGACCTGGCACATTGCGTCGAGCGGATTTGAGACAATGATTAAGATCGATTCAGGTGAACGTTTGACGACCTCGTCTACAACTTTGGAAACAATTTCGGCGTTGGTTTTAAGTAAGTCATCTCGGCTCATTCCAGGCTTGCGCGGCAGTCCCGCGGTGATTATTACGACATCGGAGTTCTCTGTTCCATCATAAGTGTTCAGCCCGGCCAAGGTAACGTCAAAGCCTTCAATCGGTCCCGCTTCTGCCAAATCGAGAGCTTTTCCCTGCGGCACGCCTTCCACGATATCGACCAGCACAACGTCGCCGAGTTCTTTCGCGGCCAGCCAGTGGGCAGCAGTTGCACCGACGTTCCCAGCGCCAACTACAGTTATCTTCTTTCGCACACCCATGTGGTTTTTGATCCTTTCGACGTTCAGAAGCGGACCACTTACATGCGGTCCATCCTGCGCAATTTGTACTTAAGAATGCTAGGATTTGAAAGACCGCGAGTGTATATGCCGACGCGAGAAACTGTCAAACTCATCAAGTGAACAGATGCAGGAAGATCGCAGCTACCAGAAACTTATTGACATCTTGCAACAAGCATATTCAGGCGAGCTGGCTGCCGCGTACGCCTACAGGGGCCACTGGCATTCGGTGAGGGATAAAAATGAGCGAACGCGTATCGAACAGATTGAGAAGGAGGAATGGCATCATCGTGAGCTCATCGGAGAAATGCTTCGAAGCCTGGAGGCCCAACCGTCAAGACTCAGAGAAACTCGTGCTTTGCTAGTCGGCCGAATGCTAGGCCTTCTCTGCCACATCACGGGATGGCTGGTTCCCATGTACGGCGCTGGCCGCCTGGAAAGGGGAAACATTCGCGAATACGAAATGGCAGCACGTTATGCGAAAGCCGCTGGACACGAGTATCTGGTCGATTGTCTTTTGACTATGGCGGAGGTCGAGTGGGAGCACGAGAAATATTTCCGCTCCTGTGTTTTGCTTCATTCTCTAGGTCGGCGGCTTCCGATCTGGCCTGAGCCACCCCCCAAAGAGATGATTCGAAGGACGTTCTCAAAAGAACCTCAACAAAGGCTGATATTGGCTGGCATTGCTAATTAACCGCAGTTTTCCGGGGCTTAATCGCCCTGCTGGAAACTGCGCCTCGCCGCGTGGTAATATCCAGGACACCTGAGGCAATCACTAGCCCCGCTAAAGCCAGCTACCAGGTTTCGAGCCATGTGGAATAAGCAAACTTTACATCATCGCCCGCTCGATAGCCGCTCCAACTTGTTTGCCGACTAGCAGTCCTTTCCTTTAAGCCTTCCGCGACCAATTAAGGAAGTCTCGGCTTCGTTGTCGTACTTTCTTCTAAAAAGGCCCGTTTTTCTTAAGGAGAGCGAATCATGTCTACGACAACAATAGCTCCGCCGAAGCGGCCAGAGATCAAGACTTCCTTGCCTGGTCCAAAGGGCAAAGAGATTATTGCGGCCGACGCACAATTTGTTACACCTTCCTACCCGCGACCTGCCTTCAAGCTTGTCGCCGAGCGCGCCCAGGGCGTCTGGGTGGAAGACGTCGACGGTAACACTTTCCTCGATTGCAATGCCGGAGTCGCAGTTTGTTCGACGGGACACTGTCATCCTGAAGTCGTTCGCGCAATTCAGGAGCAGTCAGAGCGACTTATTCACATGTGTGGCACCGATTACTACTATCGTCACATGCCGGCGCTTGCAAAAAAACTTGATGAGATCGTACCGGTCGCCTCACCCACGCGAACACATTTCGCAAATAGTGGCACCGAGGCTGTCGAGACCGCTTTGAAACTGGCTATGCACGCCACGGGCCGCGAGAAGTTCATTGCGTTCTTCAATAGTTTTCACGGACGCACATTGGGTTCGCTTTCGTTGACCTCTTCAAGGGCTGCCCAACGGATAGGATTCAAACGCCAGGCACTCGACGTTGTTCACCTTCCTTATCCAAATGAGTTTCGCAATCCTTTTAACCCTGCAGACTGTGGTGATGGGGGCGCAGGACAGGGAGCGCTTAATTGGATTGAGGAACGTCTCTTTAAAACAACAACGCCTCCGGAGGAAGTTGCCGCCATAGTTGTGGAAGCAGTGCAGGGCGAGGGCGGGTATGTACCTGCTCCGAAGAATTTTTTGCGAGGACTGCGCCGCATCTGTGATGAACACGGCATTCTGTTGATTGTTGATGAAGTGCAGTCGGGCATGGGCCGCACAGGAAAAATGTTTGCTTGCGAGCATTACGGTGTGCTGGCTGACATTGTCTGCATCGCCAAAGGAATCGGTTCTGGTTTACCAATAGGTGCCTGCGTGGCCCGCGCCGATCTGATGAACTGGAAACCGGGCGCCCACGCATCTACTTTTGGTGGTAATCCGGTTTGCATTGCGGCGGCTTTGAAAACGATTGAATTGCTCGAAGGGGGGTTGGTCCAAAATAGCGCAGATGTGGGCCGGTATTTGAAGGAAGGTCTTTTTCGGCTGCAAAAGAAGTATGACTGCATCGGCGATGTGCGCGGCATGGGCCTGATGATAGGCGTTGAGTTCGTTGAGAACACTACGACGAACAAACCGGCGCCCGAGCTTCGGGACCGTGTTGAAATCGCTTGTTTCGAGCGAGGGTTAATTATTCTAGGCGCAGGAGCAAATACAATCCGCTGGTCGCCGCCATTAATCCTGACAAAAGAGAATGCGGATGTTGCGCTCGAGATTTTTGATGAGGCAATCGCAGCGTCGATCACAAAGTTCTAGCGGTTGTGCCGTCCGATGTGCGGAAAGCCTTCGCATCAACGCTTCCGCACATCGCTAAGCTTCTGACCGTGACAACGATTCGGCACCTCTTAGCTCGCAAGTTTTCGAGCAACTTCTTTGATGCGCGCTCGCAATCGCTCCTCGTCAACTGTTGTAACGCGTCCCTCACGATAAACTTCTCGACCCGCCACGACCGTTAAGCTTACATCACGTCCAGAGGACGCGAAGATCAGCGTGTTAACGGGGTCGTATGATGGAACCTGATGTGGCTGATCGAGTGAAATAACAGCAAAATCAGCCTGCAGGCCTTCTTTCAGCTCTCCGATTTGTCCCTCCAAGCCTAATGCGCGCGCACCTCCGACAGTAACAGTTTGCAAGAGTTCATCGGGTGACATATGGCGATCCCCGTTTTCCGCGACCGCTGCCGAGCGAGCGAGCAACAACGCAAACCGCGCCTCTTCGAGAAGATCGCAGGTGTTATTGCTGGCAACAGAGTCACTACCCAATCCCACAGCGATTCCTCTGTCGGTCAGCTTCCCAAACGGCGCACGACCGTGGCCAAGTTTTGCGTTCGACTTTGGACAATGCGCAACTTTCGTTTTAGTCCCACGCATCGTTTCAATATCGGCTTCGTCAATATGGATGCAATGCGCGAGCAGCGGGCGCGCTTGAAGGACTCCATGTTCCCTGAGATATTGAATTGTTGAAATCCCAGGCGCCCGCCACTCAATCCCACGGCTCTTAAGCCCGTCAGCAAATGGCCCAAGTCCCTGGAGCATTAGCGAAACTTCCATCGCTGTTTCGGCAGCATGCATCATCAGCGGCAACCCGTTCTCAATGGCAAACCCTGAGATCAGTTCAAGCTGGGGCGCGCAGACTGTATAAGGTGCGTGGGGAGAGACGCCGCATTTGACCAAAGATGTTTCAAGTGCGCGCAGATGAGTAACCTTCGTCCTCAGTTTTTCAAAATTCTCTTTAGCCAATCGTGGGTCAGGACCAAATGACTCCTGGAAAACGATACCGCGAAGTCCTATGTCGCGAAGTGCTTTCATGCTTTCGGAGGCAGATTCGCTCGCATCGGCAACGCAGGTCACACCGGCGCTTAACGCTTCAAACGCGCCCCACGCAGCGGATACGTACAAGTCGTCCGGCGTCATTCGTTCGAGTCGCGCAGTGGTTAGTTTTTTCAGCCAGCCGAAGAAATCGGACTCTTCTTTCTCGAGAAAGCCGCGCATTGCAGTTAGTTCGAGATGTGAATGTGAGTTGATTAGACCCGGAATGATTGCGGAGTCCGCAAAGTCACGAATCGTTGCTTGAGGAAATTGCCCTGCGAGCGCGACGCGGTTGCCCACTGAAATGACCTGCTCGCCTTCGATGGCGATCCCACCATCTGAAATCGGCGGGGACGAAATGGGTAAAACCCATCGTGCGCAATAAAGGGTGGTCATGCTCTAACGCTGGACGCTTGCAACTTGGATGGTTGACTCTGAATCACCCAGGGTTAAGGCCAGCAGATGCTTTTCCCGTCAAAATTGCGAAGCAACTCGCTGAGATCCGAAGCTCACCGATCCGAAGCTCACCACGTTTCACCGCGCCTTAGCGGGCGCACGCGAGCTCCCTATAGTTGTTCCATTTTGCGCGCGTCCCTTTCGTTTGTGATAACGCCCCAGTATCGAGACGACATATGCGCGGGTTGACGCAATGTCAATCTTGTTAATGAACTCCTCGGCCGACAGTGCCCTTCCACCTTCCGCAACTTTATTCCACTCGGCGGCCCGGCTGGGGCCGGCATTGTAAGCAGCGATCATTCGCGGCTCCGCTTCCGGAGTGTCGCGGTATTGTTCATAAATTTTTTCCAGATACCAGCAACCGATTTGAATGTTTCGCTCCGGGTGACGCAGTAAACTTTTTGGGTTCTGGCCCATTTGCCGTTCCAGCTCCCGCATCCCTGTCTCCGCAGCCCATTCCCTGCCTACGGCGGGAGTGATTTGCATCAACCCAATCTCGCCCGCTTTACCAGCTTTCCACGGACTAAAATAGGTTTCTTCGTAAATGATGCTCCAAACGAGATCGGGATCCAAACGATAAACGCCGGCTTGCCTGGCAATCAGGGCATCATATCGATGAATCCAATACTGGTTGAAAAAATAGGACCCGATGATGATTGTGAGGACGATGAGGCTAACAAGAAAAAGACGTTTCATTGAAATAGATTGTTAGCCAACTGCAGGTTTTGCAGCAACAGCGGATTTTGAAAGGAGTAGCCAGGCGCGCGACGGTTAGTTTCTTCGTTTTAGTTGGGCCCAGAAGTTTGCGGCGGAACATGAACTATCTACTCCTTCATAACGCGAACGTAATGCCAACTCATCGAGAACATGACCTTGCAACCATACTTCTGCATCGAGCGTTACCCCGGGCGCTAGCGCATCTCCGCGCAGGGCACGCTGATTTACCAGAATCTCCAGATTCATTTGCTCCAGATCGACATTAATCCAATACAAGTCGCTACCAGAAAGCGGATTCTTCACTGGCTTAAAGGCGATCACCCGCCCTGATAGACTCCAATCATTTTCGTGAGCAGCCCGGGACGGGGCGGCTTTATCCAATGGCATCCATCTTGTTTTCGTGGGCGCGTTGCGGACACGGGCACGGTAAGCCAATCCACAAAGTCCCACATGAAGCTCCTGCGCCCGAAAGCCGCCTGGGCCAACCTCAGTCAGATTTTGCAGTTCAAACAAAACTTCGCAATCACTACCCTCGCGATAACCGTGGACCACTGCCTCGCCTTCTTCGTCATATTCAGTCAGTGCCCAGGGACTTATCGTTTGAATGTAACGAGCCCGGAAGCCGGGTCGGCAATCGGCGTAAAAAACGTCACCGCTTCCAGATTCGTACAGCACAGTCCAAACCTCTAGTCCTTCGCCCAATTTCCAGCAGCGGCCGTGCAGAACAGCGCCACGACGATTTAACTGTGTAGCTTCACCCTGATCGCCGGCACGTTCAGCGAGATAATTAAAAGCTTTCTCGCTGGGCACTTCCAGGCCGATGGTTTCAAATGTTGCGTTCATGAATGCACTAAATGACTGCTAATCCAGTTTTGTATGATTCTACTTATTTATTTCTCAACTATCTTGACTTGCCGACGCGTCTTCTCGATCTTTCCTCAGGCGCATCTGCCTCTGCAGCAATTTCGTCCCGCGGCGCGCGGGTTCGGAGGCCTCGGATAATTCTCTCCGGTCCGTGGGCAGGTTTAACCCCTGAGCGAACCATCTCAGAAAACAGATCCACATCGTAATCTACTTCTCTGGACATTTCTTCACGAATAGCGTGCAACACTTCCAGAAATTTGGGCCGGCGATACATCACGAACTTTGGTTTTCCTACTTCTGATTTTCGATTTGCGATCTTTGTCCTCATTTCAGCTGACCGTTCAATTCAACCGCTCGTAACCTTAAATTTCTATCTCGATGATTACAAGTTCCTAAGTCCATCATAGAAAAATCACTTTGCCTTTTCTGTGGCTTCCGAAACAAGGAATTCGGGTGTCACTATCATAGGCACATAAAAGCCGGCCGCAGTATTAAACAGGCGAATCCGCGCTTGCCGCCGAACGTTTGCCAGGTGACCGAAATTCCACGTCACTAAGTAGTCAATCTTATGATAGGACGCGATGGCTACGTGTAAAGCATCAGCAATAAACTTGCGATGGAATATTCCTCGCGAAATATAACCGTCGGCAAGTATTGAAGCTTCTTCGGTCAGCTCGACGTGTTGCAGCGTAGATATCAAGTTCAGATAGGAAGAGCGATGGGGTTCGGCGACACGCTCTAGCTCGCGCGAAACCAAAGGTGAGATCACCGCACGATAGTCGGGCATTTCGTGTTCCCACCAGCGAATTGTCAGGTCGCGCCGAAATGGCTCACCATTATCCAGGTAGGCACCGATTACGGATGTTTCGAGATAAAGACTCTGCTTCATTTGTCCATGTGCTGTTCTGGTTTGACACGATCCCCGTTATTTGCAGTTTTGTTAAGCGGCTCTAAGCGAATGAGTCCCCGTTGAAAGTCAAAAGAGACTCGGAAGTGACGCAGGAAGTTTCCGCCCAGAATTCCGCTTTGAGTGAACCCGGCAGTTTCGTTTACCGGTTCCAGATCGAGAACAGCAGCGCTAATCTGTTCTCGTGTAACCGTCCCCAACATGACCTTCGGCAATAATAGACTCTTAACATTCTCACTTATTCCTGCGGCGCCATAAATGCGCATGCGGATGGGCGAGAGATGACTGCCGAGATCTTCCTCAGCTTCCAATTTTTCTGAAACGACCGAAACGCTGGCGCCGGTATCAATGATGAAATTTAACGGCTTTTCAATTCCCTCAAGATGAACTTCGCCACTGAGAAATCCGCTCGACGTCGTTCGCAGCGGAATCTCAAGAGCACTGGGAGCCGATGGCATGACACCATTTCTTGAAATCGGCCCGCTCCAGGGATCGCTGTCGTTAGATTCCGACGGCCGGTGAAGCCTGAAAATGTTCTCGCCATAATCAACGGAAACAATGAATTTAGTAATCACTGAAAGACCGATGTATCCATCAACAGGGTTCTTCTCGTCGTAGAAATGGCGAATGTAGACCGGCACACTCTCGACTCTCACGGCCCCCAACTCCAGAGAAGACAGAAACCCATAAACGATCTCAAACTTTCCGCCGCCGCCGACGGCGCGCGCCATTCCACCGCGGGCGACCGTGCGCAAGTTTAGTTTCTTTGCTGTTTCCTCCGAAACTACCGACATTCCCGATCCCGAATCGAGAACGAAGCGTAACAGATCCTTTCCGCCGTTGACGCGCACCTTCAAGATGGGTCGACTGTCAATAATTTCGAAAGGTATGGCAGTTTTGTTTTCGCCGGCGAGGGAATAGAGTGTGCCCTGCCTTCCCAGGTATCGCAAGAAGTCAATCAACCCGCGGATACGCGCGCGGCGATCGGCGTCGGTCTTGGGAGCGATCATCAAAAATCGCTCGTAGGCGTCGGCCGCCTCCCTATACCTTTCGCTTCGCGCGGCCGCCTGCCCCAGATAGAAAATGTAGTCAGGTTCCGCCGCATCGAGACTTGCCGCGCGTCGCAATCCCTTAAGCGACAACTCGAGCCGGTTCTCGTAGAAATCAATCATTGCTAGTCCGGCGATTGCAAGAGAATCATTATCCTGAATGCTAAGAGCCGTGCGGAACTCTTCGACGGAGTTGCGAAAGTCTCCGGACGCTAGAATGACCGACCCTAATAAGGAATGCGCTCGTGCAGAAAGAGGATCTGACAATATAACTCTGGCTGCATGATCATAAGCATCCTGAAGAAGCCTTTGCTTTAGAAGCGCAAAACTTAAACCCAGGCGTGCCTCGTTGTCATGGGTGTCTCTAGCGAGCAATTCCCGAAACAGTTTTTCGGCGGTTTCATAGTCTCCATCGCGCACGGCCCTGGTGGCGCGCCGAGCCTTGTTGTCACCCGCAGCTGCAGGTAACGCCATCGAGGTTGACGTAAGACAAAGGATCACGGCCGCTAAAAGTGCCACCGTCATTCCCCTTAGCCAGCCTTTCACGTTATGAAAATGCATGCCTGTTATCTTCCGGCACTGATCATCCAAACCAAGCCTTGAAGCGTGAATCAGAATTTACTACTTCAAAACCTCGCCCGTCTTCATTGACCAGAGAACCAGATCAAGTTCGTCGAAGTCAATCCTGATTTCGCGCGCAAAGACTCTTAACCTTCCTTCTACTTCCAGATAACGGGCTCGGGTAGCGGGCGGTTTAGGCGTTTCCACCACCTTGAGGTCCACGAGGCAACTCATGACGTGCTTATCGAGAATCGCGTGACCCCCAAGCCCAATATTCCTCAGGAAATGACTGGACTCTTTGTAGCCCAGTCCCTTGATCTGTTTTTCCTGGGCGAGCCAGTCGCGACGAGCAATTGGATCTGCAAAACTTTGCAGCTTCTTGCGCAAGGCCATTTCGCAATGCTCGCGCAGATATCTTCGCGTAACGACGATATAGCGTGGCCTCTCAACTGGAAAACGGTGTGCCCCCGCGTTCCTGAGGGCCAGCGTCATTTCTTCGCGCCCGCCGTCCATTAGAAGCGGTCTCACTGCTTCAACAGCCCGAAAGCCCATGCGCGCTGATGCACCAGCGGTGAAAATACAGAAGACAAGTTCTTCCCAGAACTGCGCATCATTTCCCTTTCGCCACACTTCGCGAAATTGATCGAGCCGCGCCCGAATTTCTTTCTTTCGTGCTTTGTGCGTGGCGCGTATGTCTTCAACAACAACCGTCTGATGATTAAGTCTCACTAGATTGTCAATGCTCAGATTCTAGGTTTGCGCTTCTAACGTTGTCAACGCAATTGGACTTCAGGGTCTTGTGTGTCAATCTCAAACCTTCTTCACCAGTGACATCCTTCATTAGCGCAAACAGCATCAAAAGAACTCTCCCGGAACACGCTCCCCAACATCGTGGTATGATCACATTGTTGCCACGCGTCTGAGCAACGACATGAAACAAGGTATGCAAAAACACCCAACGCGCTCAATAAACGTCCTTTGTGCCGCCCTTCTTTTGTTGACGGTGCCGGGCTTTCTCTTCGCCCAGACGCCAACAAAAGGACAGAGCACTCGATCTGACGGAAACCCGGCAGACACTCTCCAGTCGGTCAATACACCTGAGCAAGCTCAAAATACCACCAACAATGCCTTAATGCCGGTTTACGGTCTCCAGGGTGTACTAATAGAGACCCTGGATGGAAAGACTGTATCAGCACAATCTGCCGATCAGGAATTCAACCCTGCTTCCGCTGTCAAGCTTGCTACAGCTCTGCTTGCACTCCGCAACTTTGGAGCCCAGCATCGCTACACAACCGCGTTTTGGACGAATGGTTCTTTTGATAAGACAACCGGAAAAATCCACGGAAACCTATATGTGAGTGGTCGGGATCCATCCTTTCATTACGAACACTCGGTGATGATTGCGCGCGAGTTAAACAGCTTAGGAATTCGAACGGTTACCGGGGACCTGGTGGTAGCTCCCGGATTTACAATGAACTTCCATTGGTCCGCGCGGCGATCAGGCGAATTGCTCTATGACAACCTTGATGCCACGTTGAGATCTAGTCGAGCGACCCGCGCATGGACTTACGAGCGGACGGCGCTGGGGGATCAATCGAGTCTTCGGACGGTTCCGAGTGTAGCGGTGATGGGTGAGGTATACGTTGGTTCGGCTGCACCAGGAGCCCGCCTTCTTCTCACACACAAGTCGAGCAAACTCACTGACGTACTAAAGGTGCTACTTTGCTATTCGAATAATTTCATGGCTGAGCGAATTGGCGATGGCCTCGGCGGTCCGGAGTCTGTGCGACGTCAGCTAATCAATATGCTGGGAATTTCTCCAGACGAGATTCATCTTGCTTCGTTAAGCGGTTTGGGAGTGAATCGCCTCACGCCGCGGGCGATGATGAAAATCTTTAGAGCTCTGCGCGACGAACTTAAAAAAAGCAGGCTCTCGCCTGCAGATATCATGGCTGTTGCCGGAATCGATCCTGGCACGCTCGAAGATCGGTTTACGGGCCCTGCCTGGCAGGGCAGTGTAATCGCCAAAACCGGTACGCTCGTGAGAACCGACGGAGGCGCCAGCTCTCTCGTCGGCCAGATGAGAACTGCGAACGGAGAAGTGCTTCTGTTTGTAATTATGAACCAGCGTGGAAATGTCGTCAGGTTTCGAGAAAATCAGGACCACCTGGTGATGCAAGTCCAACTCAGTCGCGGCGGGCCCAAGGCTTTCAACTACAAACCGCTGGCATTAACTATGAAACTCGCCGATACCGAAAGTGTGTTCGGATCCGCAAATAGCGAATTCGAGCCAAGCTTGAAAACCCCTCTCAACTCTCCCTGAAAACACAATACGTACGATCCTTTGCCCCCCGCAAACCAGTGCCGCTCACACTGTAGTCTTCAGTAAGGTAAACAATAAATAGCGCGAATGGTAATCACCATTCGCGCATATTTGTTTTCTACCCGTAAATGAGGAATTGTTGACAGCCAGGTTTAGCGAACCAACATCTTCTCGGCATTTGTGAGATGTGTTCTTGCCGACGCCCAGTTCACTTGGGTCCTCTCATCTCTGTCGGCCTCAGTAAATACGCTGCTATTCGTAATGGTCGTCTTCCACCAATTTCCGGCGGCAGTATAATCGCGAAGCGCCGCAGCAACCTCCTGTCTAAAAATCTCATCGCTGGGGTTATGACGAACAAACGAGGGCAGCGTGTTATTCAAATCAGTCTTTAGACTATTGAGCTTCTTATCATACTCGTTATAGTCGATACCACTTTCCGTTGCATCCTGAAAGCGCTTAAGCTCTGCTAAAATCTGTGTTGCTGCTGCTTCGCTCTGAGCGTTTTGCTCAACAGCATTTTGCCCTGGCTGTTCTCCATCTGGCATGACCGGGGTTTGCGCGAACACGGCTTCGCCTCCTACTTCTGGTGTTCCTTGCGGACCTTGTCTCATATAAAACAACACCAGACCTAACAAGACGACCACCAAAGCAGCGAGGATCCAGGCGAAGCTGAATGTTGATCGGCCCAACTCAGCGGTATTACCACGCATCTGTTTGTCGTTTTTCGCCACGTTCAACGGCAGCAAAAGGTCGGATTCACAACGTCTGCACTGTTTTGTATCAGCGAAGTTTCTAAGTCCGCAGTGCAGACATTTTTTGGAGTAATCCGTGGCAGGATTAATTGTAGCGGTTTTTTGTAACACGATTGCTTCCTTCCGAAGACCTGTGCCGCACCACAGTATGTGGTATTTCACCAGGCAGATTTTCAAAACCGAGCACTATAATGC
>JBHEMV010000044.1:0-27840 GCA_046262375.1 Pyrinomonadaceae bacterium | reverse complement strand
CTCAGAAACACCACAAACATTTTGCTCGCCGGATCGATCCAAATCGACGTGCCGGTAAAACCTGTATGGCCAAATGAGCCGAGCGGAAAAAGATCGCCACGGTTTGTGGAGAAACTTGTGTTGAGGTCCCAACCCAAACCTCGTGCCCAGCCACCTTCCGAGACCAGTCGCGGTCGAGTCATCTCCGCCACGGTTAGCGGAGCCAGAATGCGAACGCCGCGATACTTTCCACCGTTCACAATCATTTGGGAGTAGACCGCGAGATCATCCGCAGTGGAGAAGAGTCCAGCATGACCGGCGACGCCGCCCATGCGGTAAGAAGTAGGATCATGCACCTCGCCGCGCAGCCATTTGTCCTCTTCAGCTCCCGCGTTCTGAGGGGCGTCACCCAGATAGCTTAATTGCCCACGCCGCTTTTCCGTGGGAGCAATACGAGCGCGCAGATTTGAGTTTGGCCGGAAGCTAGTGGCGCGCATACCAAGGGGAGCAAAGATATTTCGACGCGCAAATTCATCAAGAGTGAGACCGCTGGCGCGATGAACAACTTCACCAAGGGCAATGTAGCCAATATCGCTGTAAACGAATTTAGCACCGGCGGGATTGCGCAGCGGCTCACGAACCAGCCGCTTAATGGCCTCGTCGTATCCCGTCCAGCGTTCTTTCAAGTCAAAATCCGGCGCGTATCCGGCGCGATGCGTCAGCAGCAACTCGATCGTGATGCGTTCTCTTCCCTCGCCTTTGATCTCGGGAATGTAATTCGAGAGTGGATCGCTTAGCCGGACCTTTCCGCGCTCCACCAGCATCATGATGCTCGTCGCAGTAGCAACAACCTTGGTGAGACTTGCCAGATCAAAAATCGTGTCCGTCGTCATTGCTTCGCGCAACGGTTCAACCACGCGTGCGCCATACGCCTTGCGCCAAACAACTCGTCCGTCACGTGCTACGAGGACAACTGCGCCTGGAAGACGATGTTGCGATATTTCCCGGTCAACTACCGCATCGATTTGCGAAAGCTTCTGAGTCGAAACGGAAACCCTGGCCGGGTTAACGTTTGGTAGCCCGGACCCAGATTTAGTTGGGAGCGCCGGAATGGGAAGCGCAAGTGCGAGGAGAAGAACGACGACGTTATATCTGGAAGAATAAGTGAGCGGGAAACGAGAATAGATTAACGGCAAGATGGTTAAGAGCGAAAACTTTGGAATTAGTATAAAGACTTAGTTATTCAGCGAGACTTTCCGTTGCGCCCTTCCTTGATGATATCGATCAGGGCATCGAGCCGGCGATCCGTGTGCGTCTGTGACTCAGTTAACTCAGTTTGCGCCTGAACTAGCTTTGCGAATCGTTCTTCGTTTTTTATCTGGGCATCCACCAGGATAGTTATCTTATCGTCCTGCTGCCGCATTTCCCGGCGCGCACGGAGTCCGGCACGCACCATCAACCTGGCGATGCGCTCAAGACGATCAAGTCTATCTTCAGTAGCCACTCGTAGCCTTCCTTAAAGTCGACATCTCAAAGATAGAACAAAACGCGCTTCTTTGTCACTCCACGCGCTTAAGTTGAATGCCCGTGCCTAGCAGATAAAGACCCGGTAACGAAATCGGCAGTTTCCCGGTAACGCCGATTTGTCCCAGCAGTGCGCCAGCCGCTGCTTGTTGCAGGCTGGGCATATCGCCGTAGGTAACGAGGTAAGTGCGGAGATCCGGAAAGCTTTGCAGTAGATAAGGATTTCCGAAACTCATGCCCACGATTGGCGCCTTGTTTTTGATCAAAGTCGAAAGAGCCTTTGCTCCCGGTTCCGGCAAGCCGACGCTTCGAGCTTGGCCGGTTCTCACGCGGCCATAGAGGGAGGCGATCACGACATCAGCGCCTTTGGCCCGCTCTATAGCTTTTTGAACTTCCGTCTCGGACGAACGATCGTCCAGCACTATAGTCTCGATCTTCCCGCGCGTCCTGGAGAGTGCACCAACAAAGGCGTTCGCAATCCACAACCGGTCATCACCATTAGTAATCGCCAGATTGAAAATGCGAGCATCGGCTTTCAGCGAATTCAAAGGCACAAGATTGTCGTCGTTACGAACTAGCGTAATCGCGTGCTCGGCAATCTCCTGGGAAAGTTTGACAGATTCCTTACCCGCCACGTTTCGGTCGATCGTATCGAGCGGGGTGATTCTCTGCTTGACCAAACCCAGGTCATATTTGGCGGCCAGCAGTCGGCGCGCGGATTCATCGATTCGTTGCTCCGTCACCCGGCCTTTAATCACCGCCTCACGCACGCCCCGAAAAGCCGCGTCAGCGTCAGCCGGCTTCAGCAAAATATCCGCTCCCGCTTCCAGGGCACGCACGGAAGCTTCTTCCTGCGTGAAGTAAAGGGTCAAACCGCTCATGCTCATCGCGTCAGTAACGATGAGTCCGTCAAAACCCAGGTCGCGCCTCAGAATAAGATTAATCACGGGCGAAAGGGTCGTAGGCATCGTCCCCTTTTCAACCACAATTTCGCCGCTTTCGTCTGTATCGATCGGCTTCAGCTTGACATCGCGTGGCAGCGGATTAACTGCCGTAGGATCCACTTGCGGTATGCCTATGTGTCCGGTCATTACCGAGCCTACGCCGGAGTTGACTGCTGCCCGAAACGGGACGAGCTCAACTGCATTCAACCGTTCACGACTAACGTTAATCTCCGGTAATCCACGATGTGAATCAGTAGCCGTGTCGCCATGTCCGGGAAAATGTTTCGCTGTTGCAATCACCCCCTGGCTCTGAACCCCCTGGACGAATGCGGCAACAAATTGTCCTACGGCCGCGGGATCTTCGCCGTAAGATCGAACATTAATCACGGGATTCGCTGCGTTGTTGTTAACGTCAGCTACAGGCGCATAGATTTGTTGCACCCCAAGAGCGCGCGCCTCGCGCGCGGTTAGTGCCCCCTGCCGCCGCGCATAATCGGGATTGTTCGTAGCCCCCACAGCCATGTTCCATGGCAGATTTACGGTGTCATCAAAGCGCATTCCCGAACCCGCCTCGAGATCCGCGGAAATTAACAGCGGATAGCGCGCCAGCTGCTGCATGCGGTTCACAAGCACGACGGATTCATACACCGGACCGCGAAAAAGAATAATGCCGCCAATGTGATTGTCTTCGACCTGGTGACGCAGAGCTTTGAAAGCATCACTGTCCTGATTCAAAAACGTGGCGTTAATTCCAACGGAGATCAGTTGCCCGATTTTTTCGTCCAGCGACATGCGCCCCAACTGCTTGTTGGCCCATTTGAGCGCTTCCTTGCTCGGTTTCGCAGAATACGATTTGACGTCCGTTGTCGTCTTCGCGCGTGCTTCTAACCGTGCGCTCAACTGGAACAGCGGCGTCAGTACGGGCGCGGACAGAAGAACAACTGAAAGACAGAGTCGGATTGAGAAAAAGGATTTTGATTTCATAATGAGCTAGTGACCTTGACTTGAATGTCGCCCAACCAGCAGGGGCAATGCGGGGTCCCCAGCGGGGCAGCCCCGCTGGGGTGCTAGGCCCGCCTTCCTAACCTGTGAGACCGCTGAGTAGTCATCTTGATCTCACCTTGAAAGAGTTGCAAGCAAGGATTAGCCATCAACTGAAATCAGCTCAGGGTTAGGAAGGTGGGCTTGCCCCCGCCAGGTTGGCTCACATTCACCGCTGAACCACTGTCCTCACATTGATCGAGAATCTCAAGAGCTATTCTGCCGAGAATCAGGCAGAAGGCGAAAGTTCATCACGACGCTCCGCTGGTGCCGGAGTAAACGCAAATGCGGCGAGCCATGCAACGACGAAAGTTATAATACTTCCGATAAGCACGTACCAGGTCCACGCAAGGGGGGTAAAGAAACGGATGTAGGTCATTACGACGAGGCTGGTGAGCATTCCGATCAGGGCCGGGGGCTCGCTAACACGTTTCAAGAAGGTCCCTACCAGAAACACCCCGAGAACAGGACCATTGATCAAGGAAGCGACTGACAATGCCTGATCCAGTGCCGAACGATTCTGGCGCATGGCTATCAGCGCAACGCCGATTTGAACAATTCCCCACAGAAGAGTTAACCAGTGGGACACGCGCAGGTAGTGTTTGTCATCACGCCGAGGCCTAAACGGCTTGTAAAGATCGTTGACGGCTGTTGCGGCAATTGAATTGAGCGATGACGAGAGTGCTGCGGCGAAAATCGCCGCCACCACCAGACCCGATAAACCCGATGGCATAAACTTTGTGATGAAGTCCGGAAAGACGCGGTCCCCACCAACAGCCTGAAACGCTCCACCTGCCGGCAATGTTGCCACACCGTTGGCAAGCGATCCGTAAGCGGGATCAGTATATGGCCCGTAAAACGCGAACAGCAACACGCCGATAAAAAGAAAGCCTATGAATTGTGCCAGCACAACCGCGCCGCTGGTAAGAAGCGCTGCTGCCGCGCGTCTGGGTTTGTCGGTACAAAGGTAACGCTGCACCAGATACTGATCCGTACCGTGCGTGCTCATTGTTAAGAAACATCCACCCAGCAACCCCGCCCAGAATGTGTACGTCTTTGTAAGATCGATCGGGAGGGAAAAATTAAAGGTGCGCGACGTAAATGGGCCGGTAAAGACATAACTCGTGGGCCTGATTCCGAAATCAATCAAGTTAAACTTTTGATACTGCTCTCCCAGTGAAATAGCCTGGCCCCAGCCTCCTTTGATTGCCATGATTAATACAATCCCGGCCATCGCTGCGCCGGCAATATAAATTCCGAGTTGCACCACCTCGACCCAGATTACTGCCTCCATACCTCCGAAATAAGTGAAGATGATCATTACCACACCAAGCAATATCACCGAACCAATCACAATCGTTGTCGTGTTCGCCTGAGGCTGAAAGGCTGTGTAGACCGCGGCCAGAACAAATGCCGTCAAGAGCAGGCGAATGCCGTCAGCGATGTTGCGCATGACGACGAACAGTGATGCGGCAAGCATTTTGATTCGCATGCCGAAACGCCGCTCGAGCAGCTGATAGACAGTCATCAGCTCGCCGCGAAAATAGGAAGGAATGAAGAGTAGCGAAATAACTATCCGACCCACCATATAGCCGAAGACAAGTTGTAAGAACTGAAAATTGCCGCCGCGTGCAAAAGCGATTCCGGGAACTGAAATGAATGTGATCGTAGAAGTTTCGGTGGCGACAATAGACGCGGCAATAGCCCACCAGGGCACAGTTCGATCGCCCAGGAAGTAGTCTCGCGTCGTCTTCTGCTTACGAGAAAACCAAACGCCAAACAAAGTGATGCCGATTAGATAACCAAAGATGATGATAAGATCTATCGCGCTCATTTTTCGAAGCCGAAAGTCTGACTAGAAATGACGGGGTGGCACATTCTATTTTCCACCCCAACCGCAGATCAACTCGCTCAGCGATCTGATGCGCGGGCAAACGCTTTCGGGATGCAAATCGAGCGGGTCGAGCAGAATCCCGCGGAGTCCGTTTGCGCGTGCCGCAAGGGCGTCGAGCGCGTAAGAGTCTCCAATGTATGCGGCCTCGTGCGCCTCTAATTTAAGTCCTTCGAGGGCGAGCCGGAATATAGCCGCGTCGGGTTTGCGAATCCCGACGAGGTGCGAGTCTATAAGCAGGTCGAAACGGTCTGAAATACCCGACGCATCAAGCGAGTCAATCAGCCGGCCATCCTCTGTGTTCGAGATGACGGCAAGAATTAACCCCTGTCGCTTCAGCTCGTCTAGCACGGGCGGGGCCTCAGGATCGAGCCCGCACCAAACGTGTCGCTCGACATGCGAGGCGGCGATGCGTTCTACAACGCCAGCGGTCGTAGCCTCGTCCAGACCGAGGGCACCGTACATACGACGGAAAGTCCAGTGCGGACGCTTCATCTCGTCGGGCAGCACGAACCCTTCGTGGTGCATCTCGAGTGCAACGGTTCTCAGCATCTCCCCGAAAGCGCGACCCATCTCGCGGGATTCGAAGGAACGACCCGATACTTCCTCCGCAATCCGGGAGAGGCGCTGCCAGTCGGGATGCACAAGTGTACCGCCCGCGTCGAAAATGCAAGCGCGCGCGCCGTCTAATGCAGGATGGAGCACGAGGTCCACTGTAAGAGTTTTGTAGAGTTACGGCCCTTCAAGCAGCCCGCGATAGCGTGCGGCAGCCAAGCGTGTGTCAAAACTCGGGAGAGTGAAAGCAGCCGATGGCAAATCCCGGACGACGTCGCCACAATACAGAACCGTTGGCGGTAGCCAATGGATGCTAACTCTCAAATAAATCTGGAAGATGCTATGTTTTCCACTCAAATTTGGAAAGAGAACCAATGAGACTGACTTGATTGTCAGCATCCATTGGCTACCCCCAACGGTTCTGCATCGTGCGCGATGTAGGGTGATTTTCTTTCAGCAACATGCGTTTTGACACGGTCTCATACTTCCCACGCTTTATGCTTTCGCCACGCTTCGCGGGCTCTAGATCCATTGCCCCCGCTAGTCGGTAATTGCCTCACTTTCCCAGGCCTTCAATCAAAACCTCCGACAATCGCGACATCAGCAACAGCGCGGGGTTGTCGACCGTCCAGTTTACTTCCGAGATCTCATTGCAGGTGATTGCCATAGCGATCCGTCCGCGCGCGTGGTAGATGATGCCGATGTTGCTGCGCAGAGCGTCGAGCGCGCCGGACTTTGTCGCTTTCGGGACGCGCCACTGTACACGCCAGATTCCGTTTGTGCCCTGCTCGCGCTTCATGAGTTCGAGCATCTCTTTGGAAGCGCCGGGGCTCAGTATCTCCCCACGTTCCAGCTTTTCCATGAGCGTGACCATCTCGCGCGGGGTCGTGCGGCCAAGACCGAAGCGCTTGTTCTCTTCCTTGCGGCCTTCCACGCTTTCGCCACCACCGAACACTCTTCGCATCAAGCGCGTTTCTTTCAGCCCCAGCGACTCCATCCGCGCATTCACACGGTCGGCCGTCAACACGTCAATCACGAGATTGGTGGCGGTGTTATCGCTCAAGACCATCATCAGCGTTACGCCGTCGCGCAAAGTCAGCCGCAGACCGTCAGTAAACTCGGTAAGAATTCCTGCGCCTCCGACTTTCTTCTCTCTCGATAGCACCAGTTCATCCGTCCACTTCGCTTTTTCTTCGGCAACGCGGCCGAAAGCCTCGACCATGATCGCGACTTTGATCGTGCTCGCAGTCGGCACCTGGTTATCGCCACCTAAGGTATACACCGCGCCCGTATCAAGGTTTTTAGCGAAGAGACTGACCTTACCTTTAAACTGCGCGACCTCACCACGCACACGCTTATCCAGAGTTATATGCTTATCGGTCTGGGCGTAAGCGCTCGTTGAGACTAGAAGAAGAAAGATGGTCAGACGCTTAAGCATGTTCGGATTCATGTTCTCCTGGCATTACCTGGAAAGTTGGTTGATTGCTTGCGGCACAAGTCCCTGCGATTCAGCAAGGGCTTTTTTTGCCGCCTCGGCGTTGCATCCAGTCCTGGTCATAACCAACGCAATCCGGATATCACCATTTCCCGCCTCTAAGGCTGCAACGGCGGCATGTTCGTCCAGGTTGGTTTCAGCCATAAGGATGCGTACTGCACGAGCGCGAAGTTTCACGTTGCGCGTCTGTACACTTGTCATGCGATTGCCAGTTACGTAACCAAGTTTGACCATCGTCGCCGTTGACAACATGTTAAGAACCATCTTTTGAGCTGTGCCCGATTTAAGTCGCGTCGACCCGGCAATAACTTCCGGACCGACAACGGGAACAATGCTGACGTCAGCTAGTTTCGTAATTGGAGATTGGGGCACGCAAGTAACGGCGACGGTAAAAGCGCCGAGGGACCGCGCATACGATACTGCACCAACCGTATATGGAGTCCCACCCGAGGCCGCAATCCCAACCAGCGCGTCACTTTTTGTAAAACCACGCGTCTTAAGATCATTGCCCCCGGCCTCAGCATGGTCTTCGGACGCTTCCACGGCACGATGACATGCTTCATAACCTCCCGCGATGATAGCCTGGACCGAATCCGGCGACACGCCAAATGTCGGCGGACATTCCGCGGCATCCAGTACACCCAAACGGCCCGAAGTGCCCGTGCCTATATAAAAGAGTCGGCCCCCTTCCCTCAGCTTGCTGACAATTCCTTCGACAGCTTGAGCGACTTTCGGAAGTACCAGGCGAATCGCGGAAGCGATCACGGTATCTTCTTCGTTCATCAAACGTAAAACGTCTGGGAGCGGTAAGGTGCTTAGATTGGTGGTGTGGGGGTTTTCCTGCTCAGTAATTGGAATCGGATCAAGAGTTTCAGAGTTCATCTGGCTGGTTCGTTAAGAGGCTAATTAAACGCCCGATCAAACGGCGAGGGCAACCTGATTCAAATGTTCGCGAGCCATTCTCGCCGCCGCGACGGCTGGAGAAAATCGAGGTGGTCCGAGATAGGCTTTGGGCGCAAGCTTTTTTATTTCTTCCCGCATCGGCCCGAGCACAAGCTCACCGGCGGCCCCAAAAACACCGCCCACATAAGCTACTTGAAAAGTCTCACGTTCTAACTTCAAATTGCGAATTACTGCTGCAGCCGCCGTCCCCAATTCCCTCCCCGCTTCAGCCATAATCTCGCGCGCGATCCGATCTTTTGTTTTTGCTGCCTCAATTACGTATTTGCCAAAACCAGCAAGCCGCTCGTTGGTGATGGTGGGTGCATAGATGGCCGTGGATAGATCGTCGGCATTTGTAACGTGAAAGTAAGCGCATGCGGCGCTGGTCAGTGAGGTGAGTGCTCCACGTCCATCCGTCGCATGGGCGATCGCTCGCAGGGCGCGGCGCGCAATCCAGGAACCGCCCCCCTCATCACCCGCCACCGGCCCCCAACCGCCCGCGCATATCACCTTACCGCGCGCGTTGATACCGCAACATATCGAGCCCGTGCCGGCTATCACTATCAAGCCTGGTTCGCCTTCCGTCGCGCCATAGAGCGCAATGTCGGCGTCGCTCACCACAACAACCTCGCCAATTCCCGAACCAATCAGCGCCTCACGAATGCGCGCGCGTAACTCCTTACGACGGGCTCCCGCCAGGCCAATCTCGGCTGCCACCAGGTCCGTCCGCCGCAAATGTGCAACTTCGCAGGCTTTATCGATCGCCTCGCGAACGGCGGCGGCGCTGTTAGCAATACCGACTCGCAATGGATTTGATGGTCCCGCAAGGCCTTCGCCTAATACTGCGAAGTTAGCATCCATTATTACCGCCTCAGTCTTCGTTCCTCCACCATCGACGCCGGCCACCGCTCGACGCGACGCCGAACGGCGAGCGGCCAGGAATGCGTCATGTCTTGCGTCGGAAGGGACCATACGTCGGGAGAGCGGTTCTCGTTAGTTATGATGGACCATCTATTGCCCATTCTAGGTAAGGCGGATTTATAATGGAAACTAAAAGATTTTATTATTACAATAACCGTCATTGATAACAGTCTGATGGCTTTTGAGGCGAGACCGCTATGGAAATTCGACAACTTAGAGCTTTTATTGCAATCGCCGAATTGGGCACTTTCACTGCCGGCGCGCTGCGCGTGCACGTCACGCAAGCAGCCATCAGTATGCAAATACGTCAGTTGGAAAATGAGCTGGGCGCCAAACTTTTTGTTCGAGCACCGCGCCGGGTGATGTTGACCGAGGCGGGTGAGCAGTTACTTCACCGTGCGCGTCAGATTTTACGCGATCACGACGCAGCTCTCGATGAGATTGCCGAACTGGCGGGAGCCGAACGCGGACGTTTGCGAATAGGCAGCGCATCAGCAAAGGTGACCACGGATGTTTTGCCCAAGCTCTTGAAGGAAGTTCGCAGGCAACACGCACGAGCAGAGATCACAGTTGCTTCGGGAACAAGCGAGGCGTTGGTCCAACAGATTCTGGCGGGTGAACTCGACGTCGCTTTTGTCTCCTTGCCGGTTGAGGCACGCGCAATCAACACGGAGCGCCTGATTCAGGATCAACTTGTGGCGATCGCTTCGCCGCGTCACCCCCTCGCAAAACAGCGGACGATTAGCGCCTACACGCTCGCCGGAGAAAAACTTATTCTGGGTGAGCGCGGCGGCAACACCCGCAGGCTGATAGATCAGTTTTTCGAACAGGCGGGCGTTGCTCTCCAGATCTCAATGGAACTTAGTCGCCAGGCGGCAATCAGGCGGATGGTTGAAGAGGACATGGGAGTTGGCATTGTCCCGCTTCAATCGGTCATTGAGGAGGTCGCGAAAGGCCGGCTGGTGAGATGGTGGATTGAAGGCGCGCACATAAACTGGGAGATGGGAATCGCAAGATTAATCGGCGGCTACGAATCGCCCATCACGCAAACTTTTATCAAACTTTCGCGAAAATACTTTGGCCAGAGTTCTGAAACTAAAAGCTCAAAAAAACCGAAGTCCCGCGCAAAGGTATCAAAAACAACTAGAGCTCGCCGGTAGCCGCGTAAAGAAGCACTGGTCAATCGGCTATGTGCGGAAAGGCTCCGCCTTGTCCGGCTAGTGGAGTTTGCCTTATAACTCTCATTAGCACCGCGTTCAAACTGCACCCAAAGATTCCCGTGAAGGTTCAAAGGCAATATCCGCAGATTACACAGATGAAGAAAAAGCAAATGAAATCACGCGTATTCGCAGTAAAGGAAATCGTTCAAACCATTGCCAGTTCTCTTCCCATCGAGGGTCCATTATTGCGTCTTTGAAATCTGCGTAATCTGCGTAATCTGCGGATAATTGCCTTTGCACCTTCATGGTGCGAAGCCGCAGCCCCTCCCAGCAAATCGCAAGCAACTGAAAGTCACTTCTCGCGAAGCGCTTCAATGAGTCGCCCGATATCTTCTTCATTGTTGAAAAAGTGAGTAGCGACTCGAATCCCCTGCGGTTTTTCAGTCACAATTATCCTTCGCTCCCTGAGTTTCGCGACGACCCGTTGCGGCTCCTCTACGTGCACCAATGTCTCTGCTGAACGCATGCCGTCTTTGCCGATGGGTGAGAGAACGGTCCACCCTGAATCCGTCAAACGACCTGTCAAAAAACGATTGAGCGCAAGGGCATGCTCCTCAATGTCTTTGACGCCGATGGAAGTCATTAGATCTAACGATGCCCCGAGGGCAAAGATGCCGGCGAAGTGTGGACAGCCAAGCTCGGCACGCGCCGCCGTATCACCGCGGAGGTGCAGTTCATCGTTTCTCATCGCATAAGGTTCCTTAACGCTAAGCCAACCAATCGAGCGCGGGCGGGACCGCTCCAACAATTCGCGATTCAGATAGACAAACCCGCTGCCGTACCCGGAGAGCATCCATTTGTGCCCAGTTGTGCAGAGCGCATCAATCTTCATACGCTTTACATCGATTTCGAAAACTCCGGCCGATTGGCTGGCGTTAATTACGAGGGCGTGTTCGCCCTTCGCACTTCCCAATTCCTCAAGGTCGATGCGAAAGCCATTCGAGAACTGCACATGACTAAGGCAGATTATTCCCGTGCGCTCATTCATCGCACTGCAAACGTCGTCCATCCGCACCTGGCCTTCGAAGGACTTCACAAGGTGAACAGGAATGCGGCGATTCATCCAAGGGAGCGTTGAAACAGGAAACTCAAGATCGCAGGAGAGGACTTCTCCCCGTGTTTCCAGAGCATCGATGATGATGCTCATACCCGACGACGTGTTGGTGGTCAGAGCAATCTCATCCGGCTCGGCGTTTATGAATGCTGCAACTTCTCTTCTAACGTCCTCGCGCTTTACCAGCCACTCATCCCAATGCACGTCACCGTCGTCCATCATCAGGTGATAATAGCTGGCCGCAGCATCGTTCGTAGTCCGTGCTAGCGGACCAGCGGCCGCGGCGTTCAAATACGTAGAGTTTTCGGTGACAGGAAATTGCTTTCGAATGTCGTCCCAGTTGATCATCTTCAAAAGTGAGTTTTTCTTCAGCCTGCAAAGCAGGATTGAATAGCGAAGATACACGATGAACGAACCGATCTAAAACGGCGCAGCAAGAAATCTTTCAACAAGCCGTTGGGGGAACCTCAAGCAGTTGGCTGGCGCTTTTGCGCAGGTGTATAGTCTCCTGAAAGGAGCCAAGGGAAATATGAATGTGGGAAGAATAGTTGCTTCAGTAAAGATAGATAATGTCTTTGACGCTACCAAGAGCCTCAGGTGTGATGCGTTGGTAGATACTGGCGCGTCACATATGGTACTACCTGCGGCATGGAAGGAACGGTTAGGTGAGCTGGAGTCGACCAGAACAGTCGAATTGGAAACAGCAACTCAGGAGATTCTTACGGGAGAGGTTTGTGGCCCTGTGCGCATTCAGATCGAAGGTTTTCCCGCCGTCTACAACGAAGTGTCTTTTGTTGAAATGAACCCGGAAAACGGAGAATATGAGCCGTTGATCGGTTACCTCGTTCTTGAACAGAGCCAGGCGCGCGTTGACATGCGAGACCATCGCCTCGTTCCCATTAAGCACATGGATTTGAAGTAAACTTTACTAAAGTGCACTTTGTTAGATGCCTACCCAATTAAATGACGAGGGTGAACCTCCGTCGAGCCAGCCGTAGACCTCTCAGATGGCGCTTCGCACCACAACGTTGATAATGGCGGCAGGGTAATAGTTGCTGAATATGGCTGGCCATGGACTGCATTGTCTTGCCCCTTGATCGTTTTGGCTAGTGCCGCTCCACTTCCTCCATACGCTTCGTCGTCCGTATTCAAAATCAATCGATATCTTCCCTTTCTCGGCAAACCGAGCACATGTTCTTTTCTATCGATTGGAGAAAAGTTGCCGACGCAAATTAGTTCCTTACCGGTCGACGGAGATCGGCGGATAAACGAAACAATGTTCTCGGACGAATTATTCGCGTCGATCCATTGAAAACCGGCAGGCTCGCCGTCTGCTTCCCACAAGGAATTGTTCGCCTGGTAAATCCGATTGAGATCTCGTATCAGCGTTTGAATGCCTAGATGGGCGGGGTCTTCCAATAGATGCCAATCCAGGCTTTCAGTCTCGTTCCACTCGCGCCATTGGCCAAATTCTCCGCCCATAAAGAGCAACTTCTTCCCCGGATGGGCCCACATGTAGGCATAAAGCGCGCGCAACGTTGCGATCTTTTGCGTCACGTCTCCCGGCATCTTATTCAGGAGCGACCCCTTCATATGGACCACCTCGTCGTGTGACAGCGGCAGAATGAAGTTTTCGCTCCAGGCGTAAAGCAAACCAAAGGTCAACGCATTGTGATTGCCGCCGCGGAAGAGCGGATCAGTCTGGAAGTATTTCAGCGTGTCGTGCATCCATCCCATGTTCCACTTGAAATCAAATCCAAGTCCGCCCGCATAAACCGGATGACTCACTTGTGGCCACGCTGTCGATTCTTCTGCAATCATCATCGTTCCCGGGCAAGCGCGATGAGTGGCTTCGTTTAGTTCTTTCAAGAATGAGATTGCATCGAGGTTTTCGCGCCCGCCAAACTCGTTTGGCACCCACTCACCTTCCTTCCGGCTGTAGTCGAGGTAAAGCATCGAGGCCACGGCATCGACCCGCAGACCGTCGAAATGAAATTCCTTGAACCAGTAAAGAGCGTTAGCGAGGAGAAAATTGCGCACCTCATTGCGGCCATAGTTGAAGATGTATGTGCCCCAATCGGGATGTTCGCCTTTGCGCGGATCGAGATGTTCGTAAAGCGCCGTGCCGTCGAAACGGGCGAGCGCAAACGCATCCTTAGGAAAATGCGCCGGCACCCAATCCATGATCACACCAATGTTGTGCTTGTGCAGATAATCAATCAGGAAGCGGAGATCATCCGGTGAACCATAACGCGCAGATGGCGCATAGTAATTACTGACCTGGTAGCCCCATGATGGTCCATAGGGATGTTCCTTTAAAGGCAAAAACTCTACGTGCGTGAAGCCGTTCTCCAATACATAATCAGCGAGGACCTGAGCCATTTCGCGATAACTGAACGGACAATTGTCATCGTCGATTTTGCGACGCCAGGACCCGAAATGAACTTCATAGATAGAAAGCGGTTGGCGAAAGTGTTCGCGGCTCTCGCGCTTCTTCATCCACTTCGAATCGGCAAAGCGGTATTTCGATTCATAAACGATTGATGACGTGTTCGGCGGCACCTCCGCGTAGAACGCGTAAGGATCAGCTTTTAGGAACGGGGCCAGTCCTGGCGACTTGATTTCATACTTGTACAGCTCGCCTGATTCGAGTTGAGGTATGAAAATCTGCCATACCCCGGAACTACCAAGACGCTGCATCTGATCCCGAGTGCCATCCCAGGCGTTGAAGTTGCCCACTACGCAGACCTTTTCGGCGCTCGGCGCCCAGACAGCGAATGAAACTCCCTGCACGCTTTCCTGGGCTGTTACGTGTGCGCCCAGCTTCTGATAGATGAACTCATGCCGGCCTTCACCGAATAAATGAAGATCGAGTTCCCCCAGGATCGGTGAAGAATGGCGCCGACCCGGAGCAGAATGTTTTGTAGATCGGCGCTTGGGAGTCTTCAATCGCTTTTTCACTGGTCCACGCGGGCTCGCTGTTTTCAGTTTACTCGGCCAGCCGTTTTACGGCTCCACCGTCTTCTTTGCGGAAAGGCTGGGCCTTTTCGATAGTCGGAATAAGTAGAGACTACCCCTCGACAACGTGCAGAGGCGCAGCCTCCCTGAATCATTAAAGGCATTCCGGAAAGGCATAGCCGTTCCGCACATCAAACGGCGAAGCCGGGGCCCCCGCCGACCCACGTTGAAATCTTGACGCCAAGTAAGCCGACAAGGGTTTCTTCAGCGGCCTTTTCTGCTGATAGCTCAGGAAAGGCCGTTGAAACGGCCTAAACAATCGACGGCGGTTCTAACCAGCCGTCAAACGGCTGGCCTAATGGCCCTGCGGGCAGCCGCGTGAACGCGGCACGAATTCAGTCGCCAATCGCCAAACCAGGCACCGATCCAGACTCCAACCAAGCTTCAATCCAGGCGCATGGTAATGAAGTCATTATTTTCCGGGTCATCGTTCGCAGGCCAGTTTCCTCGACTCGGTTGAGTTTTACGTCACTAACACTTCGTCATTCTCGTACTGTTCGCGCAACGGCTCAACCAGTCGCCGATAGATGTCCGCGCCGTCACCAAATTCAGGACGATTACTTTTTGCACCGGCAAGAATCTCAAGAAATCGCGCGCGTGGCGACGGAAGAGCGAGTTGGCCCATCAGCTCTATGGCCCGGCACGCGTATTTCAAAATTTGCAAAGGCTCAATCCCGGAAATGTCACTAAAGAACCAGCCGCAGCTTGTATACATCAGCAGCGTGTGGCGCTGAAGCTCGAGAAAAGCCAGTGCTCTTCGTTGTTCTACATCTTCTAATTGGCGCGGCGCGTGTTTGTGAAGAAACTCTGCGCGCGATTTGTGTTGATCTAGTATGAGCTCGATCGCGTCATCGCGTGCGGCCCAGGGGTCGTTGAATAGCTCGCCGCGAGTACGCTCGAAATAGCTCGATGCCTCATCGCGCAAAAAATCAAGCGCTTTTCTCAAAGGTTCCCGCCATGCCTGGTTCCAACCTGGTTCGCCGCCGGTATGACAACCGCAATCGCGAATCCAACGGCTTACGCCGTGTGTACAACTCCAGGAACTACCCTCGCCTTTAGATCCATTATTGATTTCAACTTCTGCTGCGGCGGGATGTCGATCAAGATACTCACCATAGTTGGTAATCCGAAACCGCCGCTCCGGGGCATCAACCTCCACCGCGTAAGCCAGGCATAGTTCACCGAATTTATGGTGATGACCGTAGCTTTCGCCGTCAGTTGCAACGTTCACGAGAGACCCTGGACGGTCATCCCCTGCTGCGCATCGGGCAAATTCGTCAACCAGTAAAGCACTTGAATCCAACGCGCGCCCGAAAGCGATCGAACGGGCCAGTTCCTGATCATAGAAGAACACCGCGATGTCTCTGCCTGAACCATCGCGATGCAGGTAGCGATACGGAATGCTGGTGTCGATGGGCTCCATTGAACCCGGAGAAACATCTTGCCAGAAGTTTCCCTGGAGAGGTTGGGATTGAGCGCTCAGGTCAGCCTGGCAGGCTGGAATGCCTGTCCTGCTGCTGCGAATTCGTGCGGCCTGTTGCGGAGCAAGGATGACAAATCGTAGACCCTCATCGATCAGTGAACCCAGAACATCGTCGTCGCATGCGGTCTCCGGCAACCACATCGCTTCAGGTTGGCGGCCGAACCGCTGAACGAAATCGGCCCGCCCCCAACGAATCTGGGTGCGCCGATCGCGTTCATTGGATAGCGGGAGGATCGTGTGGTTATAGGCTTGAGCAATCGCGTTGCCGTGGCCGCCGTGCCAGCTTGCGCTCTCAGCGTCGGCGGCAAGAATGCGCGCGTAAGTTTCCTGGTGTTGTTTTTCAAGCCAGGCCAGAAGGGTCGGACCAAAATCGAAACTGATGTGGGCGTAGTTATTTACGATTCGCTCGCTCCCAGTGTTCGCGTCAACAATGTGAGCGCCGCTGTTTGGCTGATAGCATTCGGCGTGAATGCGCTCATTCCAATCGGGAAATGGATGCGCACCCGGCTCAGGATCAATTAATCCTGTCCATGGATTCTCTCTTGGCGGTTGGTAAAAATGCCCGTGGATTATTAACGCGTTCATCATCGAGTACCCACAATGGTCTCCGACTCATCTTAACTGAAACTGATCGGATCGCTGAATTGGCACCAATAGTACCCCGACACTCGACATCGAGTGGAGACGCCAATCTTAAAAAGGTTCACCTAACAGAAACATTAATAGGACGGAAGGCGATAAGTGAGGTTATGGTAGCCTTTGGCCGGCTAGCAGACGGAATGTCGACAAGTTTGAAGCTACAGAAGTGCAGGCTGATAGATGATGAGGCGCAGGTTTTCGACTTGAGGAGCAGACGCCGGACTGAGTTTTTGAGACGCTGAGAAGAAGAGGCGTCGAACCCTACGCGAAGCGGCGGTCTAAGATCCGGCTTGCAGTAAGATCCCGCATTGTTAGGCGCAGTCCTATTAAACCACTGCTTCTAACCTTCTTAAGATCGAACTGACCGCCTCTTTACCTTCGCCACGCACACCCTTCACGACAGGGGCGTTCGAGACTACTCGTTGCAACACATCCAAGGTCTGTCCCGGTTGCCGCCGCACCGATACCGTATTGGCCATAAGTTCCAGAACCCCCTGTCCTTCGGAAACTTGTCGGGGTCGCCAGCTCGCTCCCTGTTTGTACTGACTGACAACAACTAAACCTACACGCAAGGGCTTCATGCCACGCCGTCCGCCTAATGCCTCTATGGAGTAATCGTTTTGTTTGTAACCTCCATCCTTTCGGATTGAGAGGTTTTTGAGGAAAGGGTGAACGTAGCCATGCTGGTCTAACACTGCATACTCATCGGAATAATAGGTTGCGCCTGCCCGTATCATCTCAACCACCAGATTGGTCTTCCCGCTGAAGCTGCGTCCAGGGAAAAGGATAGCCCTTCCCTGCCAGCCGACCACGCCAGCGTGGACGAAGAGCCGCCGCTGCGCAGCTTCGGCGATATACAGCCGCAAATCCGATTCGAGGGTTTCGAATATCTGATCGAGATCTGTGGTTCGAGCTAATCGAGTGATATCTCTATACAAGAGATTGAAGCGGCGAATGTTCGGCCGGGCCCCCGGTCCACCGCCAACGATAGAGTATAGTCGCGCGACCACGCTCGAGGTCGACGGCTTCCACCCGGGGGGAAGGTGACGGCGAAGGCGATCCAGAACCTCGGGATCGTTGGCGCGCATGCCCACGCGGACTCCGTATGATGTGAACGAGAAACCAGCCGCCCACCCGAGGCGGTCAATCTTCTCCATTCAAGAGGATGTCCGCTTTAGGTGCGGCAAACTTGAAGTTGGCAAACGGCGATATCCCTTCTTCGAAATATGTAGTGGTTCTTGCTAGAAGAACCAACTCGTTACGGTATAACGCTGACCATGTGTGATTGGTGTAACCTCGTGCAGAATGTTCGGCGGAAATGCGACCAACAATCCTCTCTCGCCGATTAAGGGAAGGCCGAAAGGGTTCCACCGCGGATCATCAACGAGTCCATAGAATGTCAGACTGCCGCCGCAATACGAACCATGGCCGGGCTCGTCATCCTCATCATTCAAGAAGATCACGATAGCTACCTGTCGCTCTTTCGTCTGCTGGGGCGCATCCGACAGAACACTGATATCCACATGCGTCCGGTAAAAATCGCCTTTTGAGTAGCGCACCAGCTTGGGTATTTGACACCCTGTAAGCGCTACATTGAAATGGCTCTCTAATTCTGGCATAAGGCTGAGCAAACGCGACTTCACGATCAGTTCCATCTCCTCAGGGAACATTACCTCTGTTCGACGCTTGACCGCCTCGTCGACGACAAGATCGGAGTGGCCTTTCTTCCAAATCCTTCCACGCACCCCGGCGGCTTCGCGCGCCTCCTGCAGCAAACTCGCACACAATTCAGCGCTGAAAAAATCTTTTACGGCAAATAACCCGAGTTGGGTAAAGAAGTCAGAATAGGGCATCATCCCTCATCTGAGCGCGGCATGCTTCCCGGCGTCAGCGTCGAGACGGAAATAGGAACGTATTAGGGGCAGAAGCAAGTTGCCTCGCAGAAACAACCCGCGCAACATGGAAGATTGCCGGCGGCGCCGCATGGGGAGCCGCTGCCGCCGCATGTCGCTGCTTGAGCGGCGGTCGGTGCGACAATCGAGGTAACTAGAGGAACGGCCACCGCCGTGGCTACTCCCAGCGTCCTAATCAGTTCTCGTCGCGACATCGGGGCCATTTTTATCGGCCTCACCACAGGCTCTTCCAGCAGGTGAGAGTCCTCGAGTTGGCGCAAAGCGAACCAGACGACGTGGTCTGAAACCGGCCCTTTCATTTCCTTTTCCAGGAGCCTGGCCATGCGCGCGATGCTTGTGCGTCCGTCGCAGTTTCTCCAGACCACCGCTGCAGTTTGATTAAGGCAATGGGCCTCATGACTGCTTTCGTCATAGACTAAGGTCTCATTCGCTAATTCTTTAATTACCAGCTGGTCCTTGCGCGCTCTCGGTGCGGGCTGGTCCACTTTTCTCATGGCAAGACTCCTTTAAGAGAGATCAATAAAGTTATTCCGGGTGCGGTCGGTAAAACATCAGTTCCACGTTTAGTTGGAAACTTGGCGGCTGATTAACCAGGTCGGATTGGGTAAGCACAGTCCCCCGTTGATTTAAAGCCGTTTATCTTGACGAAGGTGCGAAAGAATATGCCAATTAAAATCTTCGGTCAATGACTTTGCGAACCAGGACTCATGAGGGCTAAAACCCGGGTGGTTGCGTTGGGGTCTGCGCACTACGCCATAGAAATTCCATAGTGCGCGAAAGACAGTTCCCGAGCTGGAAGGGCAGCCTTGGTAAGTCGTTAAACGGGCCGTTCATGCTAACGGTGCCTTCGATTGCATTGGGCCAGCGGTATCGCAATTTCTTCATGGCCCGGACGGGATTTCGCCAGGCTGTCGCCATTGGCGTTCGATGTCTTTCGTACATCGAGTGCACTTCCCATTCGCACAGAACTGAGCGGATGAACCAGCTTGGAAGTTTCTGCGGCAAGGCGGCTGCAGGTATACCGTCGAGGCTGACCTCCAGCAGACGATGCGCCAAAGCAATTGTGCAGGCAAACCAGGCTC
Source organism: Pyrinomonadaceae bacterium (assembly GCA_046262375.1). GTDB lineage: Bacteria > Acidobacteriota > Blastocatellia > Pyrinomonadales > Pyrinomonadaceae > PSRF01. The sequence continues at coordinate 8,139 of JBHEMV010000044.1, read as the reverse complement.
GACGTCTGGGATCTTTCCCTAAAAACAAATCCCAATCGAAGTTTGCGGGGCGGGTCTCCAGGGCCAAGGCTATATCGCACAGCCACAGCGGACGCCATGCCCCTTCACGTAAGAAGTGAAAACACAGAATCCGCAAATGATCCTCTGATCCGGGAATTCGGACTTCTACATCCTTAAGCCGGAATCTTCGGGAGCGCGAGTACAATTCAGGCCAGGATTGATCATCCAGTTTAACGAATCCCTGGTGTAGATCGACGAGGTACCTCTTACCCATTTCGCTGTCAAGCACGACCTTTGACTGTAGATACTGTTTTGGAGACACGCACAGGTCAATATCTCCGTACGGTCGCAAACCTTCGTCCGGATAGAGACGAGCGATGGCCCAGCCTTTAACCAGGATCGGTTGTATCCCAGCCGAGCGAAGCAGAGTGAAGACCTCTCGAATGTTACGCGCATGAACTGCAGATTGAAGAGTATGCAGGCGGGAGGCTTGCTGCAATTGGAAAGCTGAGCGAGATGACTTCAAGTTGGAAAGGCAAAGACGTCGCCACACCAGGGCTGCGACTCCTGATTCGAGAAGTAACGGCGTCGCTGCATCCAGCTCCTCTACTGAGATTTCAAGCGGTGAAGGAAAGGGACGCCACGAGCCAGCGAGGGCCTTTGCGATCAATCTGCTATTACTGAATGTCTGAGCCATCGAAAGGAAACCTTAGAGATAGTTGAGAGAGCGGGCGATAACTGCAACCCCCCACACAACTTACTTCACGTCAATCGCGACAACTTCCTTTAATTCCTTCTTACCTTTAATCCCGCTTACGACTTGAAGCGATTAACCTACCCTCCGGCATTAGCCCGATCTGCTCCCTACAGGGGAGCAACGCGTAATGCCTTTCAGAAGCGCTTCTATATACAGGCTTGGGAATGAGGTTCTAACCCTTGCGCCTGCCCGCCATGTCCAATCCGACGGCCGCAACGAGAATGGCCCCCTTGATGATGTTCTGCATGTATGGCTCGACATTCTTTAATGACATCCCGTTGTCCAGGCTGGCCATTATTAGCGCCCCGAGAATTGCTCCGAAGACTGTGCCCCGCCCGCCCATCAAACTTGTGCCGCCTATAACGCAAGCGGCGATGGCATCAAGCTCCAGGAGTTGTCCGGCGTCGGGAGAGGCGCTGCCGACGCGAGCTGTGTAAATTATCGAAGCCACACCGGCGAGCGCACCCATGATGCAAAAGACTGCAAGGATATGTCGGCGAATGTTTATTCCCGAGAGACGGGCCGCATCAGGATTGCCGCCGATCGCGTAGAGGTAGCGACCAAAGGTTGTGTTCTGAGTCAGGAAGGCGCCCGCCAAAGCAATCGCCAAAAAGATGATCACTGGAATGGGGACTCCCGCGTGCAGGCCGGGGGCCAGCTCGTAGGAGTTCATCATGTAGATAAAACCTATCACAATCAGAGAAGGCACCAGAGCTCGCGCCACCGTAGACCATAAACTCTGAACACCGAGCTGGTGGCGCCGCCGGGCGCGGTTCCGGGCTATGGTCATCCAAATGATCGCAGCGACCGCAAGCGCAGCGATCACCCAACCAACAAGTGGGCCAACATAGTCTTGCCCGATCGACTTGAAGGCTTGTAATCGCAGGGGAATCGTCTCTCCTCGACTTAACCCCAGAATTACCCCCCGCCAGGCAAGCAAGCCGCCAAGGGTCACAATAAATGCGGGAATGTTAAAGTAAGCTGTCAGTCCCCCCTGGATCGAGCCAATTGCAATCCCCACTGCAATCCCTGCAGCCAGCGAAGGTACTAACCCCCAACCGAGCCAACCCTGGGCTATTGCGGCCATGCCACCGGCGAGGCCGACGACAGAACCGACCGAGAGATCGATCTGGCCGGTAATGATTACCATCAACATTCCAACTGCCAGCACGCCTGTTACAGCAGTTTGCCGCATGAGATTGGAGAAGTTTCGCGGATCGAAAAAGATTTGGTTGGTGGAGTAATGAAAATAGATCCAGATGGCGATCAGAGCAAAGACCATCGTGTAGGCCCGCAACACGTCGGTGGAAATTTTGAATTTTCCGATCGTGGTTTGAGGAGCAATCTCAGATGTCTCCGGCACCGGCGTCAGATCAGAAGTGGCCGGTGGTCTATCAATTCCGGGCTCGTTTGAGCGACTGGTCATAGTCACCTCACAGACATTTGCGGCTCGGCCGCCCGATGTTTTGCGGCTCCGCCGCATGATGTGCAGGAAAGGCTCTGCCTTTCCGGCGGGCGAGGAAAAGTGAGAGGCTACGCCTCGAACAGCGGATCGGAGGCGCAGTCTCCTCGAATCAACAACGGCTCATCGGAAAGGCACAGCCTTTCCGCACATCAGGCGGCAAAGCCGCGTTATATACCAACCGAGCGGAGAAGCCGACCTGGCCGAACCTTCACTTAAGCGGCGCGCTGCACGTGTCCAGTTGCGCAGGCCATGACGTTCTCAGGTGTTGCAAGGGCTCGGGTAAACTCGCCTGTCAACTGACCCTCATGCAACACGAGAATGCGATCAGAAAGCCCGAGCACTTCAGGCAATTCTGAGGAAACAAGTATGATCGCCAGTCCTGTTCTGGCAAGCTTATTAATTTGGGCGTAGATCTCCTGCTTCGCGCCGACATCGATGCCGCGAGTTGGCTCATCTAGAAACAACACACGCGGGTTCGTCAATAACCATTTCGCCAGGACCACTTTTTGCTGATTGCCGCCAGAAAGCGTACCTGCGATCGTAAACACCGAGTTTGCCTTGACACGCAGATCCTTCATAGCCCGCTCGCCTGCTTCAGATTCCGCGTCAATGCTAGTTACAAAACGTCCCGAGATTCGCCGCAACCCGGCCAGAGTCATGTTGTTGAGAATCGTCTGGTCAAGCACCAGCCCGAAACGCTTCCGATCTTCCGTGACAAAACCGACGCCCTGGCGAATAGCATCAGCCGGACTCGTAATGCGCACACGCTTGCCTTCGATCCTGATCTCGCCGGTGACGCGCCCCGGGTGAGCGCCGAAGATGGCCATCAGAAGGTCACTCCGTCCTGCACCCATCAGACCAGCAACACCCAGCACTTCTCCGCCCCGAACCGAGAAACTGATATTGTCGACCAGTTTCTTCCCTGCTACCGCCGGATCCTCCACAGAAATGTTTCGCACTTCGAAGACAACCTCGCCGTGCAGGTGGTCCACAGTAGGAAATATGTTCCCTACTTCGCGGCCCACCATTCGTGCAATGACCTGTGTCTCCGTCCATTGTCCGGTTGGATTCGTGCCCACCGTTTTTCCGTCACGCAACACGGTAATGCGATCGCTTATGCGGAACACCTCATGCAGTTTGTGCGAAATGTAGATCATTCCCACGCCGCGCGCTCGGAGTTTGTTGAGAATGGCAAACAGCGTTTTCACTTCGGCATCGGTGAGCGCAGCTGTAGGTTCGTCGAGTACTAGAATTTGAGCCTCATGGGAAAGGGCCTTGGCTATTTCGACTAACTGTTGCTGCCCAATGCCCAGGTTTCGAATGGGAGTGTGCGGATCGATCTCGAGATGCAGATCGTCAAGCAATTGCTGCGCGCGCCGATAAAGTTCTTCCCAGCGAATCACGCCAAACTTGCGCGGCTCACGCCCGAGAAAAATATTTTCGCCTACGCTCATCTCCTTAACGAGCGACAGTTCCTGGAAGATAACCGCGATTCCTGCCTTTTCGGCATCGCGAACACCGCTATATCGTTGCTCTTGTCCCTCGATCAGAATCTCGCCACCGTATTGAGGATGCGGGTAGACCCCAGCCAGAACTTTCATCAAAGTTGACTTGCCGGCGCCATTCTCGCCTACCAAAGCATGAATCTCACCTTTGTGAAGATTAAAGGTAACCCCATCGAGAGCACGAACCCCGGGGAAGGTCTTCGTGATGTTAATCATCTCCAGGAAGGAAGCTGAAACTTCAGGATTCATCTTGAATCTTTTGTCCAATGTCCAACGTCCAATGTCCAATGTCCGGTACAATCTCAGTTGTATTTGCTTCCGCGAAGCTGTGATCCTTTGAGATATCTCATAAAACCGGAAAGTAATTCACCGACCTCAATTGCACTCCCGGCCAATCGCTCGAATGCTTCCTGGGAAAAGTAACCCTGATCTAAAGCGACGTAGAGCTGTGCCCGGACTTCTCCGCATGATCCTTTCGCTACAGCCAAAAATTGGGCAAATTCCCTGTCACCCCCACGCTCGAAGCCTTCTGCAATATTCGACAAAATTGAAACAGCACCTCGCCGTATCTGATCCTTCAAGCCGAAGTCTCGAACGAATTGACCTGTCGCTGTTGCTTCATAGATTTCCCTGGTTAAACTCCGCGCCTTTTTCCAGGATTCTATCTCCTCGAACCTCGTAATCTTCACCATATTCGCCTCCTATGCGTTTGGAAACGAGGGTGAACAATTTGCGGTGCGGCTTGACAGACCTTGGACCTTGGACCTTGGACATTGGACGTTGGACATCGTTATTGTTTGGGGCATTTTTCCGGCGGTAAGTTTGCGCAAATCTCCGCCAACGAATGGTAGCCGTCTTTCACAATCGTGCCCATTAGATTATTTTTATCAACCGCAACCGGCTCCTGCAGCAGAGAGGGCACTTTCTTAAAGCCATTGTCGATCGTGTCGATGGTGTCCACTTTTTCACCGCGCGCCAGTTTCACCGCGGCATCGACGGCCGCGTAGGCCAGCGGCTGGATGGGCTTATAAATCGTCATGGTCTGCTTGCCTTCAACAATCAGCTTCAGAGAAGCGAGGTCTGCGTCCTGACCCGACACCAGGACTTTCCCCGCAAGGTTTTGTCCTTCGAGCGCCTGGACCGCACCACGCGCCGTGCCATCGTTTGAAGCAACCACCGCATCAACCTGATTGTGAGCCTGGGTCAAAGCGTTTTCCACGATATTCAGAGCCGCACTTGCCTGCCACTCTTTCGCATATTGATCGACCAGGATCTTGACATCGCCGCGATCCACCGCAGGTTTCAGAATATTCATCTGTCCCACGTGGAGCAGCAGTGCATTGTTGTCAGTAGGTGAGCCACCTACGATTACGAAATTCGCCGGTTTCTTGTTTACGTGATCAAGCAAGTACTTCGCCTGCATCTCGCCAATCTTTACCACCTGATGCGAGACGTATAGATCGACGTCGCTATTCTTTATTAATCGATCATAACTGATTACGGGGACGCCCTGACGGTGGGCCGCCTCGACAATCGAGGCCGCTATCTCGCCGTTATGGGGTGCGACAATTAAGACATCAACACCCTGCGTCAGCAGATTCTCCGCCTGCTTTACCTGCAAACTATCGTCGCCGTTAGCAACCTGCACGTAAACCTGCATTCCCAGCTCTTTCGCTCGCTTCTCGACCAAATCCTTGTCGCGTTGCCACCGCTCTTCCTTTACAGTGTCCATCGAGAAGCCGATGACGATCGGATCGCCTGGGCCCTTCTTCTTCCTCGCGGCGCCAGTGTTTGTTTGTTGCGTGCTGGAAACGCATCCGCCGGCTATCACAGACAAAAGAACTACGCAAAGCATCAATGTTTGACGTTTCATTGAGTACCTTTCCCTTCTTTCCCAGTTGGGCTATTTATTACCGCCTTGTAGCTCTATTGCGATACGCACAAATTGTTGTTGCGCCGGTAGCCAGGCTCGCCGCCGGGAAGGCGCAAGTGGGTTCACCGATTCCATGGATCCGCAGAATTCTATTCGTTCGAGGCGCTCAGCTTAACAGAGTCTTCCAGGAAAATATACATTCAGTCCTTCACAAAGCCGATTGCTCTAAGCGCTGGCTCGATTTCCGGATTCGACATGAATAGCCTCCAAACGAGTCCTGACCGGTGGTTCTCGATCATGACCACGATGGGGGCCTGGTTCAGACCCATGTTCACGTCTTCAAACCAATTCTCGGTGAGATTGAAGCCATCGCGGAAGCCGTAGATGCCCCACAGCTTACCGCCGAGGTCGCGATAGAAGTGCTTCAGGGCCTTCATCGATTCCTCAGGCGTATATGGAAATGAAGCCAGGGCCGCCATGCACGTGATCGTTCCGTTGTCGCTGGCCGGGGTGGGGCCACCTCCCGCATTGATGCCCGCGGACCGTCCCCAGGAGTCGTCGCCATATCCCAGGCGCTTTCGAGGATTAGCGACTGAATACGCGTGGTTGATCAAGGCGATGTTGCGGTTGTTCTTGAAGTAGTTCGTGTAGCGATCTTTTTTGTTGCGAGGATCGAATCCCAGGAACGAAAAGTGAGTGAAGAAGAGATCGCCACCAGTGCCTTCGCCGACATCCAGTTTAATTCCGTAATAGGTATTCCCGTTGACGTAGTGGTCTCCTTGAGTTGTTCTGCTCCACCCACGGCGATATTGGACTGCCCGATCCGACTGTCCGGCCCAGCCAGTGTGATACATGCTCGCTGGAACAGGATGCGTCGGCGATGCGATGGCAAGCAGATACACGATCATCGTCTCGTTCCAGCCCACCAATGGATGACTGATATAAAAGCCGTGATTGGGTGACCAGTGCCAATAGAGGAAATTGCTGTCAGGCCCTTTGCGATACCAGTCCCACTCAACCGACCTCCAGAGTTCGGTTATAGTTTCGCGGATTTCTCTCTCGGCTTTCGTGTCGCGCTCGAAATACTGGCGCGCGGCCAGGAGGCCATGAATGAGAAACGCCGTTTCGACGAGATCCCCGCCATCATCATATTTTCCAAAATAAGGATTGACTCTGCCGGTCCTGCCATCCAGGAAATGAGGCCACACACCATGGAATCGATCCGCCTTGTCAAGAAAGCGCACGATCTTCAGCATGCGCTCCACACCCTGCTCGCGGGTAATGAATCCCCTGTCCATCCCAACAGTAAGCGCCATGATTCCAAACCCCGACGCACCGAGGGCGACAAGATTTTCGTCACCGGGAAGGATCTCAATCGCCATGCCTGCCACGGGATGCGCGGCGTCCCAGTAGTACCTGAAACTTGCTTCCTGGACCAGCGTCAGAAGTTCTTCGTCGGTCATCGCGCGTGTGGCTGCTTTGGCTTCGCCCGAAAGCGGAGACTCGTTATAGTAAACATCCACCGCGCTGATCTTGTAGAACGCAGACTTGCCAGTTTCCCCGAGGAAATCCGGATAGCGAGTGAGGTGTCCCTTCTGAATGCCGCTGGGCGTGTACGCCTTTCCGTCGAAAGACCGATAGATCTTATAGTGCTGCAGGTCAGCTTCTTTGTTTGGCTGCCAGGTCAGGTCGACATGCCTGTCGTAGCCCTTTGCGCTCAGGCCCAAAGGCGCCCCCGGGGCGTTGGCGTCGTTCGCGGTGTCATCGCTTACTTTCACATCGTCAATGTAGAGCGTATGCGCTCTTCCGTCGTCCAGTCCTTCAACAATGCTTATTCTTGCGAGACGACGTGGATCAAAGGACGTTTCGGCTGTCGACTTAACGATTCCAACGAATGAATCGAAGGGCAGTCGGACCCGTACCCACCTTTGAGCAGGAAGCTTGCCCAGCGAACCGATGAGCCGGACCGAAGGGGTACCTACGCCGTTCACGTCATTCAGATAAACGAGCGGAGACTCATCCGCAGAAAGGTTCGTGTCGGAGTAGCACCAGAAGGACAACTCGCTGCCCGAAAAATCAACGTTCCGATAGTGTTTTCTGAGGTTGAGAGCGATCTGCCAGTCACCACCAGTCCGCGATCGCCATTTCAGGCGGAGACAGTTCGGTGGACTTACGCAGCGTGTCTCCTCAACCGGAAACTTGCCATCCACGAGTTCCAGTTCACTGGGGAGTACAGAGGATCCTTGACTGTAATAGTACGACTTGTCGGTCAGGCTGTTATCGAAAGCGACGTGGCGGTCATACTCCGATTGTGCCAGGATCGTGACTGGCAAGAGAATGGTGAGTGCTATCAGGATAGGGTGTGCTTTCATCTTTTTACCTATTGAATAAAAATAAGCAAAATCCCTGACGGATCCCAAACGTGAAGTATAAGAGTGTCACCAGTTTTTTCGAGCGGTCCGACACGGACATCTTTGTATCTCCCGGTGGCTACCATCTTTTTAACGTGATCATGCCATGCATGAATATCGTCAACGTC
>JBHEMV010000043.1:0-28273 GCA_046262375.1 Pyrinomonadaceae bacterium | reverse complement strand
GTAGTAGACCGATATATCAGCAAGAACTAGGCATGATTCTCAAAGTCACGGTAGATAGGGATGAAGATGTCGTTTGGATTGTTGAATGTCCTTCTATTCCAGGTTGCGTTAGCCAGGGCAAGATCAAAGAGGAAGCTCTGGAAAACGTCAAAGATGCCATCAAGCTTTGCCTTTAGGTGCGCGGCGAGCCAGGACTTCCGCTAACAATCGAAACGAAGCAGGTCGAGGTGGCGGGCCTGATGGCCTTCTTGCCTGTGCTAAGCGGAAAGGAAGTCGTCAGGGCTTTTGAAGGTTTTGGATGGGAGGTTTGTGCGTCAGAGTAGCAGTCATATCATCATGACCAAAGAGGGCGAGATCGCGACACTCTCAGTTCCAGATCATAGGGAAGTTGCTAAAGGAACTCTGCGAAGCTTGATTCGCGCTGGAAAATTTGACCATCGGTGAGTTCAGGAAAGCTAAATAATGTCCACTGAAGTAATCAAAGTCACCATTAATGGTAAAGAGTTTGAAGTGCCGAAAGGTGCGCGGCTGATAGACGTGTGCCGCGACAAGGCTTTCGACATTCCTTCCTTCTGTTACTACGCCGATCTTGCTTTACAGGCTTCCTGTCGCATGTGTCTTGTGCGTATCGAGAAGATGCCGAAGCTACAAACTTCGTGCACGATCATCTGCACCGACGGGATGGTCGTCACCACTCAAAGCGATGAGATTGAAAAGGCGCAGCGCTCGATGCTGGAGTTTCTGCTCGCCAATCATCCGCTCGATTGTCCCGTGTGTGACCGAGGCGGCGAATGTGAACTGCAGGAGATGACCTTTGATTGGGGCGGACTCGAAGAACGCTTCACCGAGAAGAAAAACTACTATCCGGAAAAATATCTTTCCCCAATGGTGGCAAACGATCCCCAGCGCTGCATCCTCTGTAAGCGTTGCACGCGCGTTTGCGATGAATGGATGGGCGAAGACGCAATCGAGGCAGGAGGACGCGGTTCGAATACCGTTATCGGAACCTATGGAGGTTGGCTCGACTGTTCGCAGTGTGGCAACTGCATTGAAGTTTGCCCCACCGGCACCCTTCTGGATGCAACCTATCGTCACCAGGCGCGCCCATGGGAGTTGGCCCAAACGATTTCCACGTGCACCTATTGCTCGGATGGCTGTCAGATGTCGCTCGGCTCGCGCGGCGGCGACTTGATGCGCATCGTTGCTCGCGATCGCTACGTCAACGGACTGAACGGCGAATTTCTTTGCATCAAGGGACGCTTTGGCCATCCTTTTGTCAACCACGAAGAGCGCCTGCGCACGCCGATGATTCGCTACAAGAAAGGCAGCAAGCTTATTCCCGCAACCTGGGATGAAGCTATTCGTCACGTCGCACAAAAACTCGATGCGGTCGCTGACGCGCATGGGCCGGACGCGCTTGGCATAGTTGGCAGTCCTCGCATTACCAACGAAGCAAACTACCTGCTCTACAAGTTCGCCAAAGAGTTGCTCGGTACCAATCATTACACATGCACGGACGGCCACAATTTAAAGCCCTTCTTCGACAATCTCGGCGGGCAGCTTGCTACACATCGCGATATTCGCTACGCAAAAACAATTCTCCTGATTGGTGGCGAACCGGAAGAGCTGCAACCTCTAACGGGCAAGCAAATTCGGCAAGCTGTTCGAAATGCCGGCGCTAATCTGATCGTTATCAACTCCGTTCCCATTAGATTGACCGAGCAGGCGTCGCACTTTATCCACATTCGGCCGGGCACTGAGAACGCAGTCGTTCTGGCCCTGGCGAACAACTCCTATGACACATTGGCCGCTCGGAAGCTGGGGATTGAAGCCGTTGAACTTCAGACTATCAGGGACACGATCACGGGCACTCAGGGTGATCTGGTGATCATGTTCGGAACTGAATTGGACTCCGAAGCCCAGGCTGTTGTATCGCAACTGCCATACGCGTTCCGCGGCGAAGGACGTCGCGTGTTGCTGCACCCTCTTCCGCTTTACAGCAACAGCGTAGGCGCCCATGACATGGGGCTAATGAATGGCGCAATGAGTGCGATCCAAATGCTCGAGGGGGCAGGAAATAATATTCGCGCCATGTATGTTGCGGGAAGTTTTCTTCCTGAGCAATTGAGTGGTCGCGAAGAGGCCCTCGGCAAGCTGGATTTTCTTGTTGTGCAGGAACTCTTTGAGTCCGATACCACGGCGTTCGCCGACGTGGTCCTGCCGGCAGCATCCTTCGCCGAGATTGATGGAACGTTTACAAACAATGATGGCTTTGTGCAACGCGTTCGACAATCGATTCCTCCGGTGAATCAATCGAAGCCTGACTGGATGATTACGGCGCAGCTGGCGGCGGAGTTGGGGATGAATTTTGGATTCGAAATGTCAGCCAGTGCCGTCTTTCGTGAGATTGCCGAGCGTGTTCCTGCATATGCGGGTCTGCGCTATCCGGTTTTGAAGGATGAATCCCACCCGGTGCAGGCAAAGTATCCGATTTTCGAGCAGCGAGACCTTGCCGCTGAACTGATTTCTATTCGTCAAACCGTGCAAGCGTCCGCGGACGACGGAGAGAAGCTGACCGTAACGCCAAAGGTCGGACATGAACTCTTCAAGATTGGAACCTTGACTGACAAGGTGCCGCAGTTTCATCTCCTGGCCGGCGGTAATCCACGTCCCGATACTGTTAGAGTTTCACCGCTTTACCAGATTACAGTGGATGCCGACCTCCGCCAGGAAGTAGGAGCGGCGGCAGAGGGATGAGATTTTAGATTTCTGATTGCGGATTTGCGATTGGCTTACGCGATCCTGTTAACAGTTCCAATCTGAAATCTAAAATCTGAAATCTAAAATCGATAGATGGACTGGAACAATCCATACATTCATTCAGTGATGTTAATCGTGGCGATCACGATTGCGTTTCTGACGATCATGCTGCTCGTCGCTTTTACCGTACTTGCGGAAAGGCGTGTGCTTGCCTTCATTCAGGGACGGGTTGGGCCAAACCGCGTTGGATATGGCGGAATCCTGCAGCCCTTTGCCGACTTCATCAAAACGATGATGAAGGAGGATCTGGTTCCCGACCAGTCAACCAGATTTGTGTTCCTGCTCGCGCCGATGATCGCCATAGTCACCGCGATCATGGCAATTGTCGTCTATCCGTTTGGACCAACCATCACCATTCCTTTCCTTAATTGGACGTTTCCACTCGTCATCGCACGTTTCGATGTGGCACTCCTGTACGTGCTTGGTGTGACTTCGGTCGGGGTTTACGGAATCGCTCTCGCCGGCTGGTCTTCTAACAACAAGTACAGCCTGATGGGCGGTCTGAGGTCATCAGCACAGATGATTTCTTATGAGCTTGCGCTCGGCTTGTCGCTCATAGGGGTGATTTTGATTTCCGGGACCCTCGACATCTACAACATCGTCGAACAGCAGTCTGGTTGGTTCGGGATGCAGTGGAACATCCTTTACCAGCCGCTCGGGTTCATTCTTTACCTGATTGCCGCTATCGCTGAGACGAATCGCGTGCCTTTCGACCTGCCGGAAGCCGAAACGGAACTGGTTGCCGGATTTCACACTGAATACAGCTCAATTAAGTTCCTGCTCTTCTTCAATGCTGAATACATCAACATGATTACCGTATCCATGCTGGCAACGACGCTCTTCCTCGGCGGATGGAACGGGCCTGGGGTGGCGCAGTTTCCCCCCCTGGGAGTCGTTTACTTTTTCGCGAAAATTCTCTTCTTTCTGTTTTTGTACATCTGGCTGCGCGGCACCCTGCCACGCTTTCGATTTGATCAGTTGATGAACTTCGGCTGGAAGTTTCTGCTGCCCGCCGCGATTGTGAACATTATTCTGACGGCGACTTTCGTTTTCCTAACGGTTTAGAGCGCGCACCTGGCCGCGCCGTAATACGACAAACCTTTCTTGTTTGTCATAGCAATGCGCGGCAAAAGTGCCGCCTCTAAAGATTACAGTCGATTTAACTATTTACCATTTACCATTTACGATTTACTAATTTTTAGTGACTACAATTCTATTCATCATCTTTGCTGGCCTGGCGATTGGTTGTGCTATTGCCATGGTGTCGCAGAGCAACCCGCTCTACAGCGCCATTTCGCTTATCGGTGTGTTTATAGCCCTCGCATCACTCTACGTGACACTCGCCGCCCCGTTCATCGCTGCTGTGCAAGTGATCGTTTATGCCGGCGCGATTATGGTGCTGGTTATCTTTGTCATCATGCTGCTCAATGTCGAACATGCAGAGCCCCGTCGTAAACGGCTCAGGTTTCTCGTGCCGGCAGCGCTTGGTATGGCGGCAATACTGATCGCGGAAACTGCATTCATCCTCTATTCGGTCCAAACTTCTGCGAATGAATTTCCCGGCATCGCCTCCGATGTTGGCCTGACGCGCTCGATTGGTGTGGGACTGTTTACGAAATACCTTCTGCCCTTTGAGATCACTTCTGTTCTGTTGTTGATGGCCATCGTTGGCGCGATGTCGCTCGCCCGCCGGACCACTGTGTTGTCTTCAACGGCGCGCGTCGTTCCCGGCGCACAGGTTTTGGCGATGAACGTTGTCAATCCGCGCGCGGTGGGTGATTTGAGGGCGGTCGAAACGGAAACGACCGCGGAGGCTGCTCATCTCCTGGGTGTAGATTTCCACTCAGACACGGAGAAGCAGGAATAAGGCCGGAAGAAGAATAGTATGGAACCACAACTTTCCTGGTATCTCGCCCTCTCCGCCATTCTTTTTACGATCGGCGCAGTTGGTGTGATCATTAAGCGCAACGTGATCGCGATGTTCATGTGCATTGAGTTAATGCTCAACGCCGTGAATCTTACTTTTGTCGCTTTCTCGAGTTACTTTCAGGATGTCACTGGTCAGCTTTTCGTGTTCATCGTGATGACTGTGGCGGCCGCCGAAGCCGCGGTGGGGCTTGGCATTATCATTACCATCTTCCGCAATCGCGAATCTCTTGACGTTGATGATGCCAGCATTCTGAAGCTCTGAACTTTGATCTTTGTACTTTGATCTTGGTGCTTTGTGTTTTGTTCTAGCTGGGTACGTTCCTAAATGATCAGGACCGGCTCGACGGACAAAGCTCAAGCTCAAAGTTCTAAGTACAAAATTCAGCAAATAGCGTCGTGAACGAAAACAATTTGCTAAAGCTAATTATATTTGCTCCGCTCGCCGGCGCAGCCATCAACTGGTTTGCCGGCCGGCGTCTGCGTAGTGAAAAGTTTATCGGCGTCATCGCCTGCGCGTCGGTAGGTATCTCGACGCTCGTCGCCTTCTATTTAGCCTTTAAGTCAGGCGGCGCGCTTCATTCGACCGAGCCCCTTTTTGATCATATTTGGACCTGGATTCAGGTTGGGACATTTCGCGCAGAATTTGGTCTGGCGATGGATAGGCTGAGTGGCACCTACGCCCTATTCATTACTTTCGTAGGCTTCCTCATACATGTCTTCGCGGTAGGTTACATGCACGAAGACGTCGGGTTCTATCGCTTCTTTGCGTTTTTAAACCTCTTCATGTTTTCAATGCTGACGCTCGTCCTCGCTGACAACTTCCTGCTGATGTTTGTCGGTTGGGAGGGCGTCGGCCTCTGCTCCTATTTGCTGATCGGGTTTTACCTGGATCGAAAAGAAGCGGGAGATGCGGCCAAGAAGGCTTTCATTACGAACCGCGTCGGCGACTGGGGCTTTGTACTCGGCATAATGCTCATCTTTTTCATCACGTCCGCTGCAGGTGCTGCGTCTATCAGTTTTTTCGATCAACCTGCGAGGGGTATTACGAGCGCATTCAACGTGATCGGCTCTTTACCAGTTGAGGCTTTCTCGTGGGAAACCATTTTCGCGGGTGGGCTCACATCGGCCGCAGTCCTGCTCTTCATTGGTGCCGCAGGAAAGAGCGCGCAGATTCCGCTCTATGTTTGGCTGCCTGACGCGATGGCAGGTCCCACACCAGTGTCTGCTCTCATCCACGCTGCAACGATGGTCACTGCGGGCGTATACATGATCGTGCGCTGTTCGGCGATCTATGTTCATGCGCCCACGGCAATGTTTATCGTGGCAATAATCGGCGCGGCCACGGCGTTATTCGCTGCGACTATAGGACTGGCCCAGAACGACATCAAAAAGGTTCTCGCATATTCTACGATTTCGCAGCTTGGTTACATGTTTCTCGCGTGTGGGGTCGGAGCTTTTGCGGCCGCGATATTTCATGTCATTACACACGCTTTCTTCAAAGCACTTCTCTTCCTTGGCTCCGGATCTGTAATTCATGGTATGCATCACGAGCAGGACATGCGCCGGATGGGCGGCCTTCGTAAGTATATGCCAATCACGTTCGCCACCATGCTCACCGGATGGTTGGCGATTTCGGGCATACCAATCTTCGCCGGTTTCTTCTCCAAAGATGAGGTTTTATGGAGAACGTGGAGCGCCAGAGGGTTAAGTTTGCCCAATCCCGCATGGAGCAAGCTGCTTTGGTTTGTGGGCGCCGTGACGGCTCTGCTTACGGCGGTTTATATGACGCGGATGATGGTGATGACCTTCTGGGGCTCTGAACGATTTCGCGAACGTCATGTTGATCACACCGATGGGATGAACGCCGATGCCGCCGCGGTCCACGACGACTCACACCAATCAGGTCATGGAGTCCACGAACCCCATGAATCATCCTGGTTGATGACGGCGCCGCTGATTGTCCTGGCCATCCTCTCAACCATAGGCGGTTTAATTGGCGTGCCTTACGCTCTCAGCTCCCTGGTTGGCGGTCACCCTGAGAATTACATCGAGCACATGCTCGATCCCGTAGTAGCAAAAGCGCCAGTCGGCCACCGGGTAGGAACCTCGGAGGCCGGGCCCATATGGCTTTCACCTCCGCCGCAGAGCGTTGATGGCCCGCCGGCGTTTGCTCCGCTCGACGAATTCCACGAGCTTGAGCTCTTACCATCGGCGGATGAAATTCGCGGGGAGCGTTTGCTGGCATTGCTTTCAGTACTAATCGCAGTGGTGGGCATTTTCTCGGGCAGGTTGATCTTTCAAAAGCGTCCCCTCCTCCAGATGCCTCGCATACTCGAAAACAAATACTACGTGGACGAAATCTACGATTCGACAATTATTAATCCCATCAAAGTTGGTTCGCGCGAAGGACTTTGGAAACTATTTGATGTAGGTGTCATCGACGGTTTCCTTCATGCGCTTGGAGATGTGGTAACGGAGAGTGGCGCGCTCATTCGCCATCTTCAGGCCGGGTTTGTGCGTGGCTACGCGGCGATAATCCTGCTTGGAGCTTTGGCAGTAATTGGGTTCTTTGCCTATTTCGGCATTCATGCTTTACGACTCGTTCCTTAGCCTATGCAGCAACATCTACTTACCACGATCATTCTATTACCCGCCGCCGGCGCGCTGGCGATGGTGGCTTACAGCCTTCTTCGGAACAAGCGTGAGTCAAATTACAAGTGGATTGCACTTGGCTTCAGCGTCGTAGACTTCGGGCTATCATTGTTATTAATCCGCGGCTTAGGTTCTGGGATAAAAGACTTTCGATTCGTGGAGGATGTGCTTTGGATCGGCTCCATCGGTGCTCACTACCACGTAGGGGTTGACGGCATCAGTCTCTGGCTGGTACTGCTGACAACACTCTTAATGCCGATCGCGATTCTTTCCAGCTGGACCGCGATTCAAAAGCGTCAACTTTCCTATTACGCTTTTCTACTGCTCCTTGCGGGCGCGATGGTAGGCGTCTTCGTCTCTCTCGATCTGCTTTTGTTCTATCTGTTTTTTGAAGCGTCGCTTGTGCCCATGTTCTTTTTGATCGGAATCTGGGGCGGCGAGCGAAGAATATACGCCGCGGTAAAATTCTTTATCTACACTGCGGTCGGCAGTTTGTTGATGCTGGTTGGGATCATCGCCCTCTATTACATCTACGGCACATTTGATTACACCTTAATTCTCGAGGCAATGCGAAACGGAGTTACCGTCCTTCCGTCCCGAACAGAGTTCTGGTTGTTCCTGGCATTTGCGTTTGCGTTTTGCATCAAGGTGCCGTTATTCCCACTGCATACGTGGCTGCCTGACGCACACACTGAGGCGCCCACGGCGGGTTCGGTGATCCTTGCCGGGGTGCTGCTGAAAATGGGAACTTACGGTCTGCTGCGTTTCAACCTTGGACTATTTCCTGATATGTCTCGCAAGTTTGCCCCGGTAATGATCACGCTGGCAATTATCGGAATTATCTATGGAGCCCTCGTCGCTATGGTTCAACCCGACGTAAAGCGGCTGGTGGCTTATTCATCAGTTAGCCACATGGGCTTCGTAGTTTTGGGACTCTTCTCTTTCACAGAGATGGGTATGCAAGGCGCGCTGTATCAGATGCTCAATCACGGCGTATCTACGGGAGCGTTGTTTCTCTTCGTCGGCTTCATCTACGAGCGCCGGCATACAAGGATGATCAGCGACTTTGGTGGACTTGCGACGCCGATGCCCTGGTTTTCAACGCTGTTCGTGTTTGCATCTCTTTCTTCAATTGGGCTGCCGTTTCTGAGCGGCTTCGTCGGAGAGTTCCTTATCCTGATTGGCAGCTGGACATCAAATGCGATCCAGCACGCATGGATTGCCACGATGCTGGCCTCAACCGGGGTGATTTGGGCCGCTGTTTACATGCTCTGGATGTTGCAACGCGTAGTGTTTGGGAAGGTGACTAATCCCGAGAACTCGAAGCTCTTAGATCTCAATTCTCGCGAGATTGGTCTGCTCATACCATTGCTCGCGTTGATGCTTTTCATGGGAGTTTACCCCCAGGTTTTTCTGGATCGATCCAAAGCGAGCGTTGAAGAGGTTCGCACTCGCGTGGGCGCGCCGCCAACCGGCGGTTCGTTTGCATTGAGCAAACAAGACTCGCAAGAGATCGGACGGTTGCAAAAACGATGATTGCATTTGTTTAGAGGCGGCACTTGTGCCTCTGTGTGGGGGCACAAGTGCCCGCTCTAAACTGCCTGAACTTTAGAAATGAATTTCTTCGCTCTACAATTCACGATGCCCGACGTTAATCTCGCACTCATCCTACCCGAGCTGATCGTTTGCGTGGTGGGCGTAGTGGTGATGCTGGTTGACGCTTTTGCGAAGCCGTCTCAGCGTTGGATCACTGGCGGCATTTCCATGGCAGCACTGATTGCTGCAGCCATGAGCTCAGCCTGGTTGTGGGTGGGCTGGAGCGGCTCAAACGAAGCTTTTAATGGAATGATTGTTCTGGATGAGTTGCGACTTGGCTTTACATTTGTCTTCCTCGTTGTCTCAGCGCTCACAATTCTGATTTCAATGGTTTGGGTAGAAAATGAGCGACTCCCGGCCGGCGAGTTCCATTCCCTTCTGATGTTTGCAACAGCAGGCATGATGTTTATGGCGTCGGCGGGCGACCTCGTCATCGTTTTTCTTGGACTCGAGATTTTATCAATTGCCACTTATGTTATGTGTGGATTTCGCCGCACGGACATTCGTTCAAATGAGTCGTCCATGAAGTATTTTGTTTTGGGATCGTTTTCCTCAGCGTTCCTTTTATATGGCATTGCCCTCATCTACGGCGCAACCTCGACCACGGGGGGACTGGCAGGCACAACCAACATCGCCGAGATAGCCAGACGTTTACCCGACGCGCAGTATCCACTCCTTCTTTTCGCAGGCGCCGCAATGATGTTGGTTGGCTTCGGTTTCAAAATCGCCAGCGCGCCGTTTCACGTTTGGACCCCGGACGTTTATGAAGGAGCGCCCACTCCAGTCACTGCGTTTATGGCTGCGGGACCGAAGGCGGCGGGTTTCGCCTCGTTTCTGAGAGTGTTTCTCTTCGCCTTTCCTTTCGCTGTCGTTGCCGGCACTCCTTCGATAGCCGGCCAGATCCATGCCGCGTGGCTGGGCGTGCTCGTCATTCTTGCGATCCTCACGATGACAGTTGGGAATGTCGTGGCGATTGCGCAAAACAACGTGAAACGGATGCTCGCCTATTCCTCAATCGCCCACGCTGGTTATGCCCTCGTCGGGTTCATAGCCGCTGGAGCTGCGCCTGATCTCGCACAGCGAAACGCGGCCATCACGGCTGTTGTTTTCTATCTTTTAATTTACGCCGTGATGAACCTTGGCGCTTTCGCGGTAGTTCAACTAATCGCTCGGGCGGGCGATCGTCGCACTGAAGTTGAGGATTACAACGGAATTGGTTTTCAGTCGCCATGGCTTGCCTTCTGCCTGTCGTTATTTTTACTGAGCTTGCTGGGCATGCCGCTTACGGGCGGTTTCATTGGAAAGGTGATGGTCTTTCGCGCCGCCCTCGATCAGGGCTACTACCTGCTGGTCGTGATTGGCGTTCTAAACACCGCCATTTCCGCTTACTATTACCTGAGACTGATCATAGTAATGTTTTTCCGTGATCGAACCACCGTCTGGTATGCCCCGACAGTGCCGGCAAGTATTGGCGTGGCGCTGGTAATCACCATTTTGGGTGTACTTTATCTTGGTCTCTTTCCCGGCCGCTTTATCAATGCCCTGCAAACGAAGCCCGTCGTGTCCGTCTCGATGAAATAGGATTGGCTTAATCGTGACTTGCAAGGCTTTCAAGGCGAGATCAACCGAGCAAGTGAGAGACCTCTCAGGTTGGGAAGGCGGGCTCGCCCCCGCTGATCGACTCTCACTCAGACTGAAGGTATTGAAGAACTGAAGCCCCCTCACTTAATCACAGAATTCTTAGACCTTCACAAACATGACTGCTGAAGAATACGCCGCGGAAGTCAAAGCTCAGCTTGACCAGGCTTGGCTTCCTGACATCTACCGGGAGCGTATACGCAAGATGCGTACGCGTTCATACCGTTTCGAAGGCTTAAAAAACAAGGCCCGCGTGGAGATACAGCACACTTTATTGGGTGTGGAATTGACAGCGGGTCGTCGTCGTCTGCTTTGCCCTGACCTTGCAACCGCGCGTTATCTTTCGGTCTTCGCGCGCGCCGGATGTGAAGACGTGGCAGTGCCCTATGACATTACAAAAGTGTCCCAGCTGGCGGACGAGCTGGAATCTTCCTGGCACAGAATGTTGCTGCTGGCTGATTTTCAAGCCGCCGGAAAGTCAGACGCGTTCAAGGCTCGAGTTCGCAGGCTGCTAATCGCGCAGATAAGAGCTGAGGTTTCCGAAACCGGAGCCGGCCCTGCTATCCCGGAGTTTAAACAAAGTACGGCGCAACGTTCGTAAAAGGCGTGGTTGCGGTATTAAAGCGTAACGTGTTGGTGGCGGGCGGAATCTGACCCCTTGCGCACGGCAAAGATTCGAAGTTTAATAGTCGACGGGATGACAGAGGAACCAGGGGAAATACTTATCGAAGAGCCACCACCAGCCGACACGGGCACCGCGCTTCCGTTTCCTTACAATCAGCAAACGTTCTGTCGTTACGAGCCTATCGAAAAGCAGATTGAAGAAGTGCGCGTGCTGGTTGTTGATAGCTTGCTGCGCGATGAAGACGACCTTTCAGACATAGCTCGAAGCGAGTGGGGCAATGCCACCGCCTGGGAAATTAAGCGCGAGCGGAGGATTGCCGGGATGGCAATTGAGAATATTCTCAGCAACATCGAGCGCCTGGTGTTGCGGCCTACCACCCAGGTAACGCATCTGGCGTCGGTCGCAGTTGCATCCCAACAGTTTAAGCCGGACGCGATCGTTCTGAGTGGCACGCTCCGCGACTTCGATTATTACAATCCGGCTGTACTCGAGACGTTCGCTGAGTTTATTCGCAGCACCAGCATTCCTGTTCTTGCGATCTGCGGCGGACACCAGCTCGTGGGTTTGAGCTTCGGAGCGCGAGTGACGACTCTCGATCACCTGGAGCAACACGAGCAGCGCGAGAACCGGCCCCTGGAATACCAGTATCGGTTCATCCGGATTACTGATCCTAAAGATCCGATTTTTCGTGGGATGAATAATCCAGCATCAGGCCTGTGGCAGGATTATACGAAGCAGGCGCGCGTGCTGCGCGTCTGGCAAAATCATGGCCTGCAACTCGATCGGGTTCCGGAAGGCTTTAGTCTCCTTGCCACTTCATACCTTTGTCGAAATCAGATGATGGTCAAACACGGCGACGGCCAGTTGATCTATACAGTCCAGTTTCACCTGGAAAAATCTTTCGAAGATTGGAACAAGAGCCGCACGCGTTGGGAACACCCCAACGAGTCACGCGACGGCCGCATTCTCTTCGAAAACTTCCTGAAGTTGGCGCAGGCCAATCAGGCCAATGCAGCTTGAACTATCTTTTAATGGTTAACTGCAGATCACGATGGTTCCGGATCGACTGAACGACACCAGCCTCGCCACAGCAGCCCAGCACCTCGCAACTCGCGACAAACATTTGGCCTTTATATTGAAGCGGCTGGGGCCGCCACCGATCTGGGCTCGCAGGCCCGGCTTTGCGACACTTATACAAATCATTCTCGAACAACAGGTGTCGCTTGCATCGGCGGCTTTGATTTTTGCCCGACTCAAAAAGAATGTGGTTCCCTTCCAGCCCGCCCGCATGATCGAGTTAGGCGAGGTTCATTTGAAATCCCTCGGCCTGACGCGGCAGAAAACAGCTTACTGCCTGCATCTCGCACAATCGCTCCGGGATAAGCGCCTCAACCTCTCGCGGCTATCACGAATGGATGATGCGGAAGCGAAGTCGGTCTTAATGGAATTGAAAGGAATTGGATCCTGGAGCGCAGATATCTATCTGCTGATGGCCCTGCTCCGCGCAGACATCTGGCCGGCGAGTGATCTAGCGCTCGCCATCGCTGTCACGAGACTCAAGCGTCTTGGTAGTAGACCCGATATCAATGAATTATCGGAGATGGCGGAAGCGTGGCGACCGTTTCGTTCAGTGGCGGCCAGAATGTTGTGGCAGTATTACCTGGCGAGACTACCAGGCACTCAAGACCAATCACTTAAGAGACTGTGTGAAAACTCGATTCTTGAGCTTAACGAACGTCGGAGCGGGGGTAAACCACCCTTCCCAACCTGAGAGATCTCGATCTTGAGTGGTCTTTCCAGCTTGAAAGGCTGCCAATCCGCGAAGAAGACGATCCAGCTCGGGGAACCTCTCAGGTCGGGAAGGTGTATAGACCGGAGACATGGTGAACAACAAGATCCGAGTTTTCTACGGCCTCAACGGTCCAGGAAGTCGCGCCTTTGGCGCTTCAAACGAGTCGCACTCTAAGGTTCACAATGCCTGGCGCTATTTTGCGATAGACGAGGCCGCGGTAACGGGCCGCGACGCCATCGTGAAATCAGAGGCTACCGGAACGTTCTCCATCGTCAGCTCAATCAACCGATCCACCACCGAATTTAGATCTTTCGTCTCCTCAAAGACGCGGAGCTGCTCTTCTGCCGAAGTGCGCCGCTCGAGAATCGTGTGGATGTGTTCGATCTCCTTGCGTGACCCCAGCTCGTCCACCACGTCGTCAATGAAGTCAAGCAACTCAAGTACGAGATCACGCGTCGGCACTTCTTTCTGCTTGCCAAAGTCGATCATCTTGCCGTCGATGCCCCAACGCACCGCCCGCCATTTGTTTTCCTGAATCAACATGCGTCGATACAAACGAAAACCGAGGTTCTTGTCGATAAGCTTAGTGAGCTTGGCGACGATGGCCTGAAACAAAGCGGCAATTGCAATTGTGTCGTCCACCCGCGTAGGAATATCGCAAATGCGAAACTCCAGCGTCGGGAAAAACGGATGGGGGCGCAGGTCCCACCATATCTTTTTGCCGTCGTTAATGCAGCCCATCCTTACGAGCAGCTCGACATACCTTTGGAAACTGCCGTAGGAGTCGAAGTGGTCAGGAATGTCCGTGCGTGGAAACTGTTTGAAGACCTCCGTGCGATATGATTTGAGTCCCGTGTTGTGGCCCATCCAAAACGGCGATGAAGTTGTCAGGGCCAGCACGTGCGGCAGGAAGTAACGCGCGGCATTCATGATATGAATCCGGCGCTCCGGATCCGCAACTCCAACATGAACGTGCAAACCAAAGATTAAGAGGGAGCGCGCGACCGTTTGCAGCTCCTGGACCAGCAACTCGTATCTCTCATCATCGTAAATCTTCTGGTCCTGCCAGCGCGAAAACGGATGAGTGGAGGCGGCAACAATTACCAGTCCCGTCTTTGCCGCGAGGGCAGAAATGATGCTGCGCAGGCGGGTAATATCGGCCCGCGCTTCGTGGATGTTTTTGCAGATTCCGGTGCCGACCTCAATCATCGACTGGATCATTTCGGGCTTAATCTGCTCGCCAAGGATCATTTTGCCTTCGTCGAAAAACTCCGACACGTGCGAACGCAGCTCCCGCGTATGAGGATCGACAATCTGAAACTCTTCCTCAATGCCTAACGTGAACTGATCAAACATAGCTTTCTCTTCTCATCTGGCGACGCTCAAATTACCAGGCGTTGCTTAATCGCGCGCCAGTCGGGTCTGACGTTTCCGATGAGCTCGTACCGAAAATGCTTGAAAGCGGTAATCGGCGAATGTACCGGACTGTAAAGATCGAAGTGAACGTACCACCTTCGCGGCGTTTGTTCCACATACAGCAAATGTAGCGCCGCTTCCGCCCGCCCCTTCTCGTAAAAGGCGACTTTCGTATCACTATGGTTTGCTAAAAGCCGCGTGAAATCCTTCCGCCCCAACAGCGTGGATTCCATCGTGGGCCATGGCAAAAATTCAATGCCGACTCCCCCCTCGCCGTAAACGTTTATTATGCTTTTGACGCCTTGCCAAAGACGCTTCGCAAGCAAACGGGAAAGGATTAAAAACAGCGCCTGTTGCTTATCAACCGAAAGTAAGTTGAAAGCTTCTTCGTCACCGTTTGCGCCCCAGAGCCCGGATAGCTTGCCTGCCAGGGCCTCGCGTACGTCGTTAGATAGGTCGCTCCATCGCACCACCTCTGAAGTCGAGTCAACCACTTTCAAGTCCGCGCTCGATCAGCAGGCGGTTTTCCTCCGATAAGCTTTGGAATCTGAGGCCCACGCCGCGCCCGGGGTTGCTATAGACCACTTCCGCGTTCGCAACAACTTGCTTTCCCCCAGCCAGGGGTATGCGAACCAGCAGCACGGAGCCTTCCGGTAAGTGAGCTTGGGTATTCATGTAAAAGCCGCCCGGGCTGATGTCTTTCGTGCTGGCCACGCCGGTCGCGTCCTTGCCATCGAAGAAGACGTCAACGATTAATCGTGAACGGTCGAAGTGTCGCCGCTCATCCGGGCCGTTCAAGCGTTCGTCAAGCTCGTCCACTGCTAGCAAGTCTCCTTCGTGTTCTTACGCTTAACTTCATTGTACTTTTCCGGATTTAGAGTTCAACTTTTTAGCTACTGGTGCAATTTGAATCTTGGCGGTCTTTCTCATTAGCACCGCGGCTTTAGCCCGGTGATTAGTGATTGGATTCGAAAGGAAAACCGTTTAAACGGTTTCCGATTGCGTCGGGCACTAAATTCACCACGCTAAAGCGACGGTGCTAATGAGACTAGTACGGGCAAATTGCACCACTACCAGATTTTTGGCTTTGCCACCGTTCCAAAGCAGCAACAAAAGTCAGGACTCTGAACTACTTTTTTCGCTAATGATAAACGTCGGAACCATGCCGCCACCTGAGCTTACGTTTGCCAGTTCGGTAAACGAGAGCCTCGTGAACGCTGAGCCAACTTTGCCATTAAAAAGCAAAGGGTCGAGGTCTACGAGTTGCTCAGCGAATTCGACTGTCCCGTCATCCTTCAGAGCAGGAAACGTTTCCCGGGCCGTAGGTACGCGCTGCTGCGCAACATAGTCGCCGTTCTTGAGCGCATCACGCAAAGCTTCGGCCCAGGTAACCTCATTTGCGTTCCAACCGATCGTGATTCCGTGTCCGCCATAGTCGTCGTTTGGTTTCAGAACCAGCTTGTCTCTATTAGCATTTATATATTCGAGTAGTTCGATTTCCTTACCGAAGTAATCACTTTTTCCCGTTCTAACAAGTCGAGTCCAGGGCACATGCTTGCGGATCGTCTTCTGTTCCTCTCCTGAAAACAAACCCGCACGGCGTTGATCGGTTAAAACGGCGAATAAAGCCTTTTTATGAATTAACTTCGAACGGAAACTGTTCACCATGCAGATTGCACCCGCGCGGTAGGCATCCAGGAGAGCTGGATACTCATTCATGATGGGAAGATACTCATTCACGAGCAGACGTTTGTATACAATATCGATCTGAAAGTCCCCAACCCGAAGCCGGTGGTTATCAAACTCCAGCTGTTCCGGCGAACAGATCGTTGCGGGATACCCTTTGCGCTCGAAAAATTCCTTGAATAATTCAAACTCGCTCTGAGTTGGCCTGCCGGTCAGGTCGACGATAGCAATTTGAGGCACTCTCTCCGGCTTGCGCCCGAGGAACTCTTCGTAGGAACCTAGCAGCACCTCGAGCATTAACTGGCGACCGTATAGAGAGCGCGTTTTGTAAGTCTCGCCAAACTTCTTCATCACCGGAAGTTGGGAAAAGATATCGTAAGCAGCGTCGACGTAGGCGATGCCCGCCGGGCTCTCCCCGTTTAGTTCGACAAAACTGTATGCGCTATCTGTAAGAAACGAGTCAAGCCTCGCGGTTGGAGAAACGGTGCGATAACCAGGATCGATGCGAATCAGTTCACGCTCGATCTCGGTAAGGCCGAGATCATCAATAATCGAATCATCCTCTATCGCGGCGTCTTTAACTTTCTCTATCGCCGACCAGACTGTTTCGCAGATGTTACAGATGCGCGCAAAGTCCTGTTCCGTTACGAAGTGTGGACGCAAATACGGCGAAAGTCTGCGCCCGCCAAATATTAGCTTTGCATGCTCGAGTCCTTCATCGAGCATAGCGCGAGAAGAATCAGCGAGACTATCTTCGCGAAGCAAGTCGTGATAACGCGAAACTGCGTCATGCAACATATGCGTAGGCACGATTCTTTGTACGCGACTAGACACTTCGACAAACCAGGGCTTGTCCGAACTCTTCCGTTATTCAGGAGGGAGTAAGAGTATCACAGCAGGTCGAAAGGCAGCCATGACTGGAGCGACCCCTGGCGGTGGTTCAGTTTGACGAATAAGAGCAGCGCTAATGATCGGCGGATAAGGAATGCCATGGAAGCGACACACTCAACACAGAGGCGTGAGTAGTGGCTGCCGGATCCTGCTTCAACTTGATAACAAGCACGTTGCAGAACCGAGCGCGGACCGGGGTCCCCGGCGGGGCAGCCCCGCTGGGGACCCCGGTCCGCGCTCGGTTCTGTAATGCGGTCCACCTGAGCCGTTGTTGGCACTTTTATGCAACGTAATCCGTTGATTTTAGCGAAGCAGAGGGGTTGTTGCACGAATTTTTGCCCGCCAGCCGCGAAGAGTTCGGGTCGTTGTTCTCGTAGCTCCAAACTGGATTTCCAGTTAACTGGGCTCTGGACTTAGGAGGGTTCTAGGGCTTGTCGGGGTTGGTGGTTTGGACTGTCAGCACCAGCTTTTGTTTATTTCGTACGACCCTGAAAGTGGAGTTACCGGCCGGGTTGTGTATGAGCTCCATAAGGGCTGGACCCGGAATGAGTTGCCGGCCGTCAATCGCTTCAATTACGTCGCCGGGGCGGAGACCGGCTTTGAATGCGGCCGTTGCCGGCTGCACGGAAACGACGAGCAGTCCGCCAGTCGCGCCAAAAAAACGTGATGCAACTTTGCGCTTGAGAGCTATGCTTTCGATGCCTGCCAGCGATCCCGGGACGAAGGCTCTCGGAGTGTGACCTTCTAACATCCTCCAGCCAAAGAATGGATCGGGCGATTCGCTTAGCTTGATTTCGAAAGCCTCCGAAGTAAGCATGCCGGGACGCGCCACAGTAAAATGAACCGCACTTCCTGGCCCTGCCTCATCCAATAACCAGGAAAAGTCGTTCGCATTTCGAACCTCTCCATTATTAACACTCAAGATCACATCGCCGGGTTTTAGGTGGGCAAGCGCTGCGGGACTGCCGGGAGCGATGGAGGTGAGCAAAATTCCCTGGCGCTTCTCAACCAGGGCCCGCGCTCGATCGAGCTGCCAGCCACCGCGCAAAATGCGTTCGACGGAAACAGCACCAATAGGTTCGCCCCGGATTCCGAGCCACGGTCTGGGCACACTGGCTTGTCGGGCGATAACGCGCTTGGCGGCGCTCCGCACCAGAGCCACAGGCACAATCGTCGCTTCACTATCCTCTACTGCGTCAACGATTCCCAGTGTCTCTCCTGATTGATTGATCGCTATGGCACCGATGTTTGTCCGCGATAACTTCGCCGACTTGATCCTCAAACGCGCTATTCCTCCTGATGGAGAACGACTCACGTTGACGATCCATGCCTCCGTTTCACCAATGCGAACGTACATCCCACTGGGGCCGCTCGGTTCTGAGTGTGAAGCAGGTTCTGGACCAATGAGACGAAGCCGCTGGCCCACGTTAATAGCTTCTTCTTTAGAATCGACCGCTGGTGGCAGGCCGCTACCGGTTAACACGATCACTGACAGACCAGTTGGCCCATCCAGGCCGATGTAACGTCCTAAAAGCTTTTTGCCGTCCCGCGTGATGATCTTCAGATCAGCCGGCTCAAGAAGATTTCCGGTAAAAGGGGCGGCCGTAAAACCCGGAATAGTTACCGGTGGGAGAGCTGGCATTGGCGTTGTTTTCGTCGGAGGAGCAGCGGCGAGAGAAACTTCGGGAGCCGCAGGCGCTTTCGGCGCGAAAGGACCCGCCGGAGGGGGTATCTCTGCCTCCGCTTCAGGTAACCATGCCGCGATCGTGCGGCCATCATCCAAAGCAAGTCCGGCTATCACGTTGGTGTGAACGTCACCCGTGATTCTAAAAGCCTCATCGAGGTTGGCAATGGCACCCAGTGGCTGATTAGAGCGAATCAGTAATCGAAAAACCTTGAGACCGTTGAGGCGATGCAGAATCGTTACAACCTGTGGGGCCATCGCTCCATTAGGTAATATTACGGGATTGGAACGCGGCGGGGCGCTGTTCCGACGTGCTTCGCGACGAGGTTCCGGCGTTGAGGGCGGCGGCGGTGTCTGTGCCGCTGCCTGCAAACAAGAAAAGCCGGCCACGATTACAACCGCTAACAAACGAAGTGTTTTTTTTATTCGCATTGCCTACTGAAAACCCTCGTCAAATACTCCCCGCATTTACCGTTGTTTACCAACTACCTCTGGCTGACTCCAACAACCGAGACGAGCTTTGCGCCAGGACTCGCTGCGATCCGAAGCTAACACTCGGAAGCAAGATCGTTCGCGAACTCCCGCGTCCATCATCCAGAGAAACCTTTAGCGACTGATACGCCGCTCCAATCGGAAAACTGTAAGTCGGGTAAGCTTCAGCAAGCTGATCAGATTGTTTTACTACTGTCGCGCGAGTGCTGCTCAAGTCCCTGGTTTTCAGCCTGCTGGTCTCGCGTACCGACGCGACTGCCGAGAGCCTCGGTTTTTTCCGGCCAGTGTCCGAATGCTGCGCGATTGAAGTTAACTTTACCTCAGGCACTGCCTGCGAAGTTTTCGGAGAAAGAGTCCCGGGAGTTAAATCTGAAGAACCGGTTTGCTGTGCGCCGTCTTGTTTATTGTTTGCTATCTCGTTGGTCTTGTTTGTCTCTCGCGTCGGCTCTTTCACTGCCAGGGAGCGATCGGCCGGAGATCTCAAGCTGACAACGAGAAGACCTGCTCCGATCAACAGTAAAATCGCAGCAAAGGCAACGGGCCGAAAATCGAGCGAGAAGTTTCGAAAGATGAATGGCCGAGCAGTACCCGGCTTTTCACCAGCCAGCCGCGCCCGTAGACGAAACTCAAAGTCATCCGGTGCGGTCACCGTGCCGAGGCTCGAAACAATCTTTTGCAGCTTCAAATGTTTGTTTGCAAACGTTTCGCACTCGGGGCAGGTCTCGATGTGGTCGTTCGCAACCGAACTGAACAAGTCGCCCGGGTTTGCTTCTTCAATTTCGCGGCGTACGCTTCGGCAGTTCAAACTTCTCATAGTAGTCCTCAGATATAAGCTCTCATCTTTTCCCGCAAAAAACCGCGCGCCCGGCTAATGCGAGATTTGATTGTTCCTTCGCTCGTTTGCAGAATGCGCGATATTTCTTCATAGCTTCTCCCCTCAACATCCCGCAGTATGAGGGGTGCCCGGTATTTTTCTGGCAGCGTGCTTATTGCACGCTGTACGGCGAGGCGGCGTTCCGAATCCACAAGCTCAGTGTCTGGCAACGGCCGATTATCCGCTGGATTAAACTCCTGAGGCTCACCGCCATCATTGGGTTGAAAAAATCCGGTTAAGGAAACGAGCTTGCGTCGTTTTCGCTTACGGAGTTCACTGATCGCGAGATTAGTTGCGATACGATATATGTAAGTCGAAAACGCATAATTCGTCTGATATCGTTCCGCCGCCCGGTAAACCCTCACAAAAGTTTCCTGTGCCAAATCAACAGCACCATCGTAATCATTCGTCATACGATAAATGAAGCTTGTAATCTGGTTCCGATAACGGCTTACAAGCTCCGCAAAAGCATCTTCGTCGCCAGTACGCGTCGCTTCCAGAAGCGCGTGATCCGAAGTGGTATCCGTCACCACGTCATGCCGCAACGCCGCGGGGAACGTCAGATCTTCTATCGTAGTTAGTGTGTCCATCAGGGCAGGTAGGCTCTCACGCGCGCTGACGAGTTTCCTTGATGTCTTTAGGGTTAACTCTCCGCGGAGCTTCCCCTGGCAACTTCAACAGGGCGGCTCCGGAACCCGATTATACCCCGATGGAAGTTCGCCCGCAGTGTATACACGCTTCAACGAAGGATAGGTTCCGAAACGCTCGGATAATTCCCCGTGCTTTAGTGGGGCTAACTTGAGAAGGTTTAGCGTTGGCGCTTAACTTATGTTGCGTTTAGAGTTGGGACTTGTCCCAACATTTTCTGGGGATCTTGAAGAGCGCTAGGCCTCCGGACTCTTGAAGAGAGAATCGTCAATCTTTATGCCGTAAGTGACTGTGAGAATCCGCGTCTCCTGGGTTTGCTTTCCCTCTTCCAGAAATAAGCTTCTATAAGGAACCAGGGTTCCCTGGGCGTACCGGTAGTCCAGGAACTTTCGCGAATACTTTACGGGTGCCACGCCAGCTCCGGGAGATTCATTGTATTCAAGCCATAAGACGTGAAGGGTCCTGGCGCTTATGTAGTAGCGGGTGGACTGCTTGTCTTTGTCCACTACATCCAGGATGTAAAGATCAATCCCTTTCAGCTTTTCCCTGCTTACAAGACTGAGGGTCGCACCGTTTTCCTTATACCTCAACAACGTATCCATGCTATGCCGATGTTGTGAAAGAAAAGTGCTTGCTGCATCTTGCCGGGGCGTAAAAGATGCTCCATTAATGATTCCCCACAGGCGGCCACTGCCGTAAATTAAAGAGTACTCAAGCGTGGGCATCTTTTGATCGAGACGCACCTTGTCCTTATCCAGGCTCTCGCCGCGAACGAATCGCCGCTCATAGGTTGCTTCCTCGGTCTTTTCAGGTAAATCACAAGTCGGTTTACAAACGCGCCCACGCTCTACGCCATTTCGACGGATCTGCGCCAATAAGGGGCGAGTGCCGTAAATGTAGATGGCTGATTCGGCAATCTGTTCCGCGGTAAAGTTCTTCCGGTTCTTATCAACCTTCTCAACCTTTTCATTCTTTTGGGCGTCCTTCTTGTCAGCGGTATTCGGGGAGGTTGGCTGTTGAGCAAGGGTTATTCTGCTGGCAGATCCACCCGAGTAACCGAGCAGAAGCACTAAGAAAACGGCAGAGGTTAGAATTGAGCGACCCAAAAATTAGTTCTCCTCTGGAGGCCATTGTATTCCGGAACATTGCCTCCTTCACTGCGCTAAACGGTGGAAACAAGCCATCTGAGCGTGCGAAGTGTAACATACACGCGCGCCTAAAGAACTGTGGCAGACCTTGGGAAACCATTTTATTGATGCGTCTTTCGTAGGCTTGGGATGCTCCGGCCTTTTCCTGTGCCGAGCCGGAGCGATATTCGTGCGACAAGTCTTTAGCCGGAATAATACCGGAATAATATCCTCCCGTCGCCGACGAATTATTTAGTGACTAGCAGTAGATATACCTTCCCTTCTCACACTGGAAGCCACCACTGTCTCATTGCTTTTTCAGCACGTGGGAGTTGTAGAATTGACAACTCTTCCGGTTAAATCGTAGTCTGCCTCGTTTTCAACAACACCGGTAATCTACCTACATCAAATCCAGCACGAGGCCGGCTTTTTGAGGTCCGCGCGATTGAGATTTTCAGACAGAAGGATAGGTGAGTTATGAAGAAGGTAGGCATTTTAGTTGGGCGCGAAAAGACGTTTCCTGATGCACTCATTAACAACATCAATGAGCGTAGCAAAGGAGAGGTAACTGCCGAGTTTTTGAAACTTGGAGGAATCAGGCACGACGCTCCGCCGCGTTATGACCTGGTAATTGACCGCATATCTCACGAAGTTCCCTTCTACCGCGCCACGTTGAAGCGAATGGCGCTTGAAGGGACTATCATTGTTAATAATCCATTTTGGTGGTCGGCAGACGATAAGTTTTTTAACTTTTCATTGGCACCGAAACTGGGCGTCGCCGTCCCCAGGACCGTCCTGCTTCCGCAGAAGGATTACATTCCCGGAATTGTCAGCGAGAGCCTGCGCAACCTCGAGTTTCCGCTCGACTGGCAAGCCATAGTGGACTACGTCGGTCTGCCGGCGATCCTGAAACCGTTTGATGGTGGTGGTTGGAAAAACGTCTCTCGGGTGAACACGCTCGACGAACTATGGTACGAATACGATCAGACTGGAACTCTGTGCATGACTTTGCAGGAGTTCATCGACTTCGATCAGTTTGTCCGCTGTTACTGCGTGGGCCAGGAAGACGTAATGATCATGGCCTACGATCCACGTAAGCCATACCTGTCAGGCGAGCAATACATTCACAACCCGAATTATCTGGCACCCGAGTTGGCCCAGCGTGTAACTAAAGACGTCCGCACTCTATGTACGGGGCTTGGATATGATCTGAACACGGTCGAATTTGCAATTAAGGACGATGTTCCCTATGCCATCGATTTTATGAACCCGGCTCCAGACGCCGAGTTGGCATCAGTGGGCGAGTTTTATCACAACTGGATTACAAACGCGGTTACCAACCTCATTTTCAAGCGACTAGCTGAAGGGCGCGAAAGACCGCGTTATCGTTGGGATGCTCTGCTCAACCCGGAACCTGTTCGGACATTTGCCGTGGCTTCCCCTGTTGATCAGCAATCCCGGACGGTGGTACCGACTCCGACTGATCGCGCTAATACAAATGCGAGTGACGTCAGGGCGGCCGCGTCTGCCGAAGCACCTTCTCCGCTGCCATCCGGGAAGAATCTGAAGAGTGAAATTCGTTCTGGAACAGCTCGTGTCAAATCAGATAAATCCGCAAAGCCGCGATCAAATAAGGACAGAAAGTCTTCCTCTGCACGTGCGAAAACAAATTAGGCCACCACGCCAACCGCGCTAGCCGGCTGGCAACCCCGGTCGATCGCGTTGAAAACACCTTGCACGCTGCGTAAATTCGGGAAAATTCTGCCGCTGATCCAGGTTGCTAAATTGAACCTGCATTTCTTTGCGTTTCTTTGCGACTACTTTGCGCTCTTTGCGGTTCCAGTGTTTGTTTTTACCGCAAAGAACGCGAAGAACCCGCAAAGAATCGCAAAGGCGAACTGCGCCAGTAGTGAAATTGTCGTCTACTTATGTTGAGTGCTTGGGGCTGGCCTTAACGCATGTTGAGCATATGGCCGGTCGCTACCGCGGTTCTGATTTCGTTGTGTGTTAATTAGCCAATCGCGGCGTGCGCCTTGTGGCGAGAAGCTTTATTGCGAAGAGGCTGGAGATCCAGGCAACCAGTGATGAGGAAGCCAGCGACCAGCATAGTCCGGCGACAGCCAAATCAACGTAGGGGACGATTAGGGCGACCAGCATACTGGCGTTGGTAACGCGTGCGGCAAGGCGACGAACGCGAAGGAAATGTTGCAACCAATTTATTCGCCTTAACTCGGAAGCCAGGTAATCGTCGTCATCGTTTAGTAGCGCGTAGTAGTCCCCTTCACGGCGCGCATACCCCACCAATGATTTTTCTGACGCGGAACGCGCGGCATCCCGATAATGGTGGATTACATGAGCCAGCTTGCCGTCTCTCAGAGCAAGGTTGGCGAGACCCATGCGAGCTCTGAAATTCCCCGGCTCCAGACCGATTACTCTCTGAAAACTACGCTGCGCTCGTATCGCTTCTCCCCACTCGAGAAAACTCTCACCGACCAATACCAACAAGTCCGGATCAGTTCCAGCTCGCATTGCGGAGAGGCGCAAAGCCGCGCGCGCCCGCGATAAGAGCCTGGCATCGCCCAAACTGCTGGCCTGAGATCGAAGCAAACGAGCGAATTCGAAAATTAGACGCCCATCGCCGGGTATCACAATCAAGGCTCGCCGGAATGCTTCCCGCGCCTCATTTAAGCGCCCCGCAACTCGAAGCTTGTTACCCACTATTCCGAGCAAGCTCGCCCGCTCACAATCCACGGTCGAGACCACGACTTGCGTTTGGCTTTCAGCGACAAGTTTTTTGCCTCCAAGTTTGAAATCGAGCGTGGCGCTGTCCAGCACATCGGCGGAAGCAAGATGCAACGCAGCAACATCTCGCTTGAGGGTTTTCGGATCGCATAGGTAGTCACGCAATTCCAGCGTACGAAGATCAAGTTTGTCTGGATGAATCAAAGGAAATAGCTGGCGAATCATCCCCCGATAGCTTCGACCCCCTGATGCAAAAGTAAACTCAGCGCCTTTGCCCACGATCCGCGTACGGTAGCGATACCTCACCCTGCCTCCGCGTCTCAACGTGCGCAGCGTTTGAGTTTCGACTCTTTCAACATCCTCGATACACAGCTTTTTTTGCCGACCAACGACCAGCCTTGCGATGAACGGTGTTGGACCACGCCGGCTCAAGGATCTCCCGTCAAACTCAATTCTATCTGAGAAGGCGAGGATGGGGACGATGAGCCAGGCAGCAGCGACAGCCGCAAGCGCCAGGAGATCCATCTCTGATCGCAAGAACAAAGCGGAACCAAATGTCAGAACGCTCGCTGCGGCAAGATAGGAGCCAGGAGAGACCCGCACACTTGCCAACCGTAGACCCCGGTTTGGTTGCTCTCTTTCTTTGGCAACCTCCCTTAGGGCTTTCAAAGTCTTGATCTGTTCAGCGTCGTTCATTTGTGTTGTTTGTTTTCTCGACTGGACAGTCGACCGGCAGCTCAAGCGAGAAAGTACCCCTACCCCTTCCAGGTTCAGTGTAGCGTAAGTCAGCGAACTGCACGAGAGTTTGCGTTAAGCAATCCTCGCCCACCACGCGAATAACGGGAAATCGCGCAAAGCCCAGGAAAATTTGGGCGCGGCTGTCGTCTGCAGCCTGACCAATCGCTTGATCTGATGGAGGGGGCTTTTCATAGCGAACCAGATGGGTCGTGCCGGGCGGGTCATGGATTAAGGACAAATTGAACCTGTAAGTAGCTCGATCCGTTTCCATCAGACAGACCCAATAACTCGGGTTGGCCACGGTCGCGGTGGCTGCAACATTAACAAGCTCCTCACCATTCCCTTTCGCGATGCTATAAGCTTCGATCTTCGCCTTGTTTAGAGCCACAGCGTGACTAACGGATAAGCCTGCCCAATAGATCGTGACCGTCGCGAGCGCAATAATCGCAATCTTCGCGCCGAGACGTCCGCCAATCTTCCTCTTGTAGAGAGTAACAAGAACAATTAAAGCAACTATCCAAAGAACCCGGAGTAGACCCTCGTAGGCGAGCCGGTTAGGGCCGGCCGGGCCAACCAAAACCAGATAGCTCGGTATCAGGGCGATCACCATCCAGACGATGATGTGTTTCCTGGATTTCGATGCCAGAAGAAATGCGGCGCCGCCCAGAATGAGCCATAAGAAGGGATCTACGATGAAAACAAAATCGCCGTAGAACCATTTGGAATTCCACGGCAGGAGGAATCTGACGCCATAATTGTTCGCCCAGTCCATGATTGGATGCGTGGCAGTTACGACAAGAGAAGCGACTATTAACCCGCCTAACCTCACCAGGCGCGGACGTCCCCCGATCTTCGCCCGCAGAAGGTCACCTAGATAGAAGACTAGCGGAAGGGCCAGCGCTAACGTAATTGTTCCCAGGATTGAATGGGTAATTCCACGGTGATGGTGAAGGAATGTCCAGCGTCCACCAAAGATAAGTGCGAGGATATCGGCATCGGGCGCATTCGCAGCCAGGACACAAAGCGTCGTCGTTCCCGGTGACAACCTTTCCAAGCCGGCTTTAGACGCGACCAGTCCTACCAGGGAGTGAGTAAGGTTGTCCATTCGCAAGCAAGCTTAGCTTTGAACCTGGAGCTTTGATCTCTGCTTGCCAATACTATCACTCAAGATTCGCCGATGATTCTCAATCAACGTCATCGAAGTGGAGAGCTCAAAGAACGACTTGAGCAATTAAAACGGGAGACCGGGGGTGAGCGTCTCGGGGGTTAGCTTTGCATAGCGCTCCGGATCAATTTTTTGAAGTTTCTCGGCGGCTTCGCGTGCTGCTGCAGACGGCGGAATTGGAATGCCGTCGTTATCCTTCCTCATGCGTGAAGCATCTACAACATTAAACAGCAAGTCGGTAGCTTCCTTTTTCTTGCCCTGCTTCTCGTAAATATCTGCGAGTTGAAGGTTGGCGGTGTCCGGGG
The DNA here is from genome assembly GCA_046262375.1 of Pyrinomonadaceae bacterium. Lineage (GTDB taxonomy): Bacteria > Acidobacteriota > Blastocatellia > Pyrinomonadales > Pyrinomonadaceae > PSRF01. Next base: position 1,453 of record JBHEMV010000043.1, on the reverse strand, counting down.
TCACTACCGGACTGTTTTGTCCCGCCAGCTCGGTATAGAGCCGTGCAGCCTCATCGTATTTACCATCAGCCTCTTTCGCCTGGGCGAGTGCAAACTTGGCGAGCGTCGACGCTTCTACTACTCCTGCCCTGCTAACCTCGGTGAGCTCGGTCATGGCCTTGTCGCGATCGATGTAAAGCAAGTTTGTTGCGATGAAGTAGCGCGCTTCGGTGCGGTAGGGATCTCCGTATTTTGACGCGACTTTCTGAAACTCCTCGATCGCCTTTTGGGCTCGCTCTTGTTGGGTCGTGAAACTCGGACCAGTGGGATTTGGCGTAGTTGAAGTTGACGATACGGGGGTTGTAGTAATTGCAATCGCTCGTCCCAGCGCGCGCCGCGCTTCGTCAGCCTTGCGATTACTCCACTTCATCCAAAGGCCAAGGAGCACTGCCAACAAGACAACTCCAGCTATTCCGTATAGTATTGTTCTTCCCTTACCTTCCAGCCGATCACCCAAACGATCGAAAATTACCCCTGCCGTGTCACGAAATTTATCGTGCTGCAGCTCCCGGGCGCGTTTCTTTTTGTATTTGGCCACGTCTTTCTTTCTCGCAAGTCCACATAATGAACTGCGTTCTCTTAGGGGTGCGAGCGGCGAAACCGTAACTCTAATGGCCGCCCGGAAACCTTGTCAAGCAGGGCCTTTGTATAGTATTCCGAAGCTGGCGACGCGCAAATGGCATCTAATTGTTTGGGGAATTTGGGGACGCCAGCCGGGGACACTACGAGCATTAAAATGGGAAATCTATCGGGAACAAATGGTCAGACGCTGGTGTCTAACCATGCGACTGTCCGGAAATGCGCAGGGGCCGTCAGCTACTCCGATTCCAACCCAAGGGGTTACAAGTGAGCTACGGAGAGCCAATAGCCCTCCGGGGGCAAGTGGAATTGGAACAGGCTGTTCCCGCAGCCTCTGTGGAATTGCGTCCGACCGCCGAGACAGAGTTCATTGAAAGGTTGAAGCGCGGTGAAGCCGCGGCTTTCGAGAAGTTGGTATCGGAACGCTCCGGGGAAATCTACGGACTGCTTTTCCGCTTGACTGAAAACAGCGAAGAAGCTCGCGATTTGACGCAGGAAACATTCTTGCGAGCCTTCCAAAACATCGGGCGTTTTCGCATTGCGATTAATCAGGCTCGAAATCGGTGGCGCTGGTGGCGCAGACGCCGGCGTGATGCGACAGTGTCGCTGGATGCGACCCAGGGGCAATCGAATCAAACATTGATTGCCACGCTGGCCGAGTCTTCGGAGAATCCGGAGGAGAAGACTTTGGCGCACGAGCGCGAGTCAGCCTTGCGATCGGCGCTACAAAAACTGGGACAAGCTCACCGGGAAACAGTCATATTGAGAGATATCGAAGGATTTAGCTATGAAGAGATTGCCACGACTTTGGAAATCAATGTGGGAACTGTGAAAT
>JBHEMV010000042.1:24000-29034 GCA_046262375.1 Pyrinomonadaceae bacterium | reverse complement strand
GGTTTATGGTCCTATCGCTGCGTATCTCGTCGAAGCCTTCCCGGCCAGGATCAGGTATACGTCGCTATCACTTCCTTACCACATCGGCAACGGCGTGTTTGGCGGGTTGCTGCCGCTGATTGGACTTTACGTGGTGGCGCAGACTGGGAATATTTATGCAGGCTTGTATTACCCGATTATCGTAGCGGGTCTTACATTCATTGTGGGCTCATCGTTACTGAAAGAAACCAGGAGCGTCCTGATCTGGCAGGAGATGGAGACTGGTTCAGAGCAACTGAAACCGAACACTTAATTTTATTGGTGACCCATTCCGAGTTCTTCCAGCAAAGTGGCCTTGTTTCGCCAGTCCCTTTCAACTTTTACAAAAAGTTCCAGATGGCAGCGATGGCCCAGCAGGTGTTCAATGTCTTCTCTGGCGCTGATGCCTATATCTTTTAGGCGAGCCGCGCCCTTTCCGATGACAATCTTCTTTTGCGAAGCTCTTTCGACGAAAATCGCGCAGTGGATCCGTGTGAAGTCTTCGCGTGTCTCTTCCCATCTTTCTGTCACCACCGCAGTGACATAGGGAATTTCGTCGGCAGTGGTTTGCAGAATCTTCTCGCGCACAATCTCAGCCACGAGCGTTCGCACTGATTGGTCGGTTAAATCATCTTCTCCAAATAGTGGCTCGCTTTCAGGCAGGTGTTTGATCATCTCGACCTGCAAGGCGTCAATCATGCTTCCTCGCAGTGCGGAGATTGGAATGACTTCGCGCCACTCATATTTCGTCCGGTACCAATCTATCAACGGTAACAGCACGGCCTTATCCTTGAGTTTATCGGTCTTGTTGAGCAGAAGCAGGGCGGGTTTATTAGATCTTTGAACCATCTCGAGGACAAAATTGTCGCCATTTCCGGTCGATACGGAGGCATCGCGGATCAGGCAGACGAGATCCACTCCCATCAGCGCATCCTGCACCGTCGCCATCATGCGCCGATTCATTTCGTAACCCGGCTTGTGCACGCCTGGCGTGTCAACCAAAACAATTTGTCCGTCGGGGTTTGTGATTACGCCCTGAATCCTGAAACGCGTCGTCTGCGGTTTGTCGGAAACTGCGGCAATCTTCTGCCCGACGAGACGGTTCAGCAGCGTCGACTTACCGGCATTTGGCCTGCCCACGAGGGCGACGTATCCGCTGCGATAATCTGATACATCCCTCTCAGTCATTTGTTTGGTCGACGCTGCCACACGGGTAGTTTCTACTTCTGCTTGCGCGTCGCATCAATCACTTCTCGAATAGCACTCGCCACCAGTTCCGGCTCGTCGCGCTGGATGAAATGGCCGCTCCTGGTTGCGACTATCTGTTTGCCCCTGGCCGAACGATGCACCAGGTCTTGTTGAAGTTCCAGGCGAATCTGTTCCAGCTTTGGCGCTAGGGAAGCGAGCGGTCCTTCGCCTCCTGGCCCAGAATTCGCGGCTGTCAGGACTACCAGCGGAATGTCTGCGTGCCAATTCGCTTTCCGTGCCTGCTCAAAACTCTCTTTGAAGTCGATCTTTTCCACACTCGTTACGACTAACGCAGACGGTGGAAACTGTTTCTTGATCTCTTCGGGAATTACCGCATCGGCCCTCGCACCTTGCTCTTCATGGCTGGAGTCTACGAGCACCATTCCCCACACTTCTTTCGGATACATGCTCGCGTACATGCGAACGTTAATACCGCCGAACGAATGCCCCACCAATACGAGAGGCTTGCCGACGCCTGAGCGCGCCAGCAGGTTATGTAAGTCTTCAGCGATTTGCCGGCTGGTCTGAGTGTGCGTTGAAAGGTCACTGTTGCCTATACCAGCGCGGTCGTAAATACAAACGCGCGCAAACTCCGCCACCCTTGGTTGAATTCCGAGCCAACTCTCCGATGAGTTTCCTAGACCCGAGTCCATGACTACCGCAGGAACTCCTTTGCGCACGCGCCCTTCACAGTTGATGTATAGCTTATGGCCTCCGACGTCCAGGCGCCGGTGAAATGACGTCCGCTTGAGTTTGGATGGATTGGTCCCGAGGTTTGACGCCAGGCCCTTGGGGGTAACCACAATCACGGAGTTGATGTGTCCATTGCCGTCATCCTCAGTTTGCGAATTCTCCGGATCGACGGTCCAACGGTCTTTATCCACTACAAACTTATATCGGTAGGTGCCCGGCGCCAGATTGATACTCACCGACCAATTTGCACCTTTCCTGGTCATAGGCGTGCTCTGAGTGCTCCAGTTATTGAACGTTCCGGCTAGTGCTACTGATTTTGCATTTGGATGATCTTTTAGACTGAACTTTACTACGCGGGCAGACGCACTAGGCCGACTGGATTTTTGTGCGTAGGCTTTCTCGTGAACATAAAACCACCCGCCGACAGTAAGTGTGATTACTATGCAGCCGAAGCATGAAAGTAAGAAACCCTTTCGTTTAGGGGAACCGCCGACCATTTTCACTCCTCGGAGTTTTAAATAAGGGAAAGTACTGAGAGATTAACCAAGGATGCAGATAAATCAAAACGCGCTGCGTGTCAGATCGATTGCCGCGGTTGTTGAGCTTTGGGTCCTATAAAAACCTTAACCGCGAAGAACGCAAAGTTTCCGCAGAGGCTCGCAAAGGATTTCCCTTGCGGATCTTTGCGAGGGTTCTTTGCGGCCTTTGCGGTTAATCTGTCGGGCCCCGGCCGCTCAGAAAAACATTTGGCTGTTGATCAGCCCAATCCTTACCGCGTCCATTAATTTCGTCAAGCGCATGTTGTAGCTCCTCGCGTTTCTTCGCAAGTCCTTCCTCGTCAGTCTCGGCATGAACGTAAATGGGCGGCGCGATGTCGACCCGTGCCCGTGTAAATGGGAAGGGCACCTGAAATCCGTCCCAACTTTGTTTCGCTTGCCAAAAATGCCGTGCCGTTATTGTAAATGGCAGGATCGGGTGCCCGGTTTTCTTCGCCAGGAGCACGGCGCCCATCTTCGCGACATGGCGTGGTCCTTTTGGGCCATCTATGGTAAAGGCTGTCGGCAAGCCGGCGCGCATCAGACGGGCCATTTCCACAATTGCGCCAATGCCTCCGCGAGTGCTTGATCCGCGCGCTGCGCCGTAACCAAACCTTTGAATGAACCTGGCAATGTATTCACCGTCGAAACTCTGCGATGTCATGACGACGATGCGGCGCTTCTGCCAGAAGTAAGTCGCCAGGAACACACGATTGTGCCAAAACGCATAAATCGGGACACGCTCGTTGCGTGTTGCTTCTTCCCAGTTGTGCCATCCCTCAACTTGCCACCGAATTGTGGCCCCGATTAGCTTAATCAGCAGAAAAAAAGCGAGATCGGCAACCCGGATCAGGAGTCTCGTCTGAAACGGATAGGAAGAAAGATCCGAAAACTTGTAGGCTCGCGCGACGGTTTCCTCAGCAGGACGCGCACGTTTGAACTCTTGTTCAGCAGAAGCTTGCATGGATGTTAGCTGAGATCGATGAGAAGTATAGCCGAGAACCGGGAAGACGGCAGGCGGCGAGCAGGCGGCAGGCGACAGGAGCAGGAAGAACGATTTTCCATTTCTCATTTATCAATGGTCATTTTCCATTGGTGAAGCCCTCAGTCCGAAATGCCACATGAAAAATGATAAATGAGAAATGGAAAATCTTATCTTCTGCTCCGCCGCCTGCCTACTGATAGAGGTCTGGCTCGCCCGGCGGCCTTGTCTTCCAGCGTTTATGAATCCACAGCCATTGGTCTGGATAGAGACGGACCATGCGTTCAACCGCCGCCGCGAAGCGAGCGGTATTCAACTCGATATCCTTGTCATGCTCCCCGGTTCGGACCAACTCGACTGGCGGATCGCCATGAAAAAAATAGCGCTTCTTCTCTTTGTCCCAGACCGCACAGGTAGGAATCACTACGGCATCGGTCTTAAGCGCGAGTGTGGCGATCCCGGCAGTTGTGCAGGCAAGTTTACCAAAGAACGGAACAAATACCCCTTCATGCGTCTGCGTGTTGAGATCGGACAGGATGCCAAGCGTTCCGCCTTCGCGCAACACTCTTAATGATTGGCGTGCAGCACTCTTTTTATCTATTGCACGATTGCCAAACCTCGTTCTAACCCTTTCGATCATTTCTTCTATGAGCGGATTGTCGAGAGGGCGAACCAGAAAACTAATTGGATATTCAAGTGCCGACCACCCAAAGCTATGCAGTTCCCACGCACCAAGATGCCCTGTTAAGAAGATAACGCCGCGTCGGTTCTTTTCTGCTTCTCTCAAGTGGGCCAGGCCGACCTCATCGTACTCAATGAGTTTACGCAGTTTCTCCGGTGTCACGCGCGGTAACTGGCTAAATTCAGCCAGTAACCGCCCCAGGCTTTCGAAGGACCCACGCAATAGGCGTCTTCGGTTCTGCTCGGTCATATCCGGAAAGGCGATTTCGAGATTGCGTTCACCGGTTCGTCGAAGACCTCCGGGCATGATGTAACCGACGCGCCCGATGGTCACCCCGATGGCAATAGCCAGACGACGAGGAAGCGCGCCGAGGCTGGAAAGAATCGCACGCGCAAGACCATATTCGATCGACGTTTGAAGTTTGCGGTGTTTGGCCATGCGGAAGGACAGGAGGCGTAGTTTAACGCAGGACGTGTCGGGGCACTACGGGAAAGCCCCCTGGTGGCCTTATCAGTTGTCACTCCCAGGTGATATATTTTTCGAACGCCGTAGCCCAAAATGTCGTAAAGGGTTGTGGAAGCACCACCGGAAGCTTCAGTTCTCTCCTCGGATATCACCCAGCAGATTGGAGTAGGATGCAGAAACGTAGGATTCTCATCGTCGACAACAACGATGAACTACGTGCCATACTCGAAGCCACTCTTGGTGGCCTGGGCCACGAGGCCGTCGTAACCGGCGAGCGAGACGAGGCCCTCAACCGCGACGACCTCGACAAATTTGATCTGATCATCAGTGATCTTACCGAGGATGCCCAGTTAGCCCCTGAGTCAAATGGTCGGCCAGTTAGTGATGAGAATCGCCATCACCTTCTGACT
>JBHEMV010000042.1:0-23990 GCA_046262375.1 Pyrinomonadaceae bacterium | reverse complement strand
CGGCTGAACCTGTCATAGTTAAAGCCTTTAAGATGGTGGCGGCAAATTATCTTCGACTTCCTTACAACCGAGATGAGCTGCGCGAGATAGTTGAAAAGACGCTCTCCTACAAACTTCGCTACGTGGACAATCCCAGCTTGCTTTCTCACACTCACGAGAAAATTGAATTTGAACTGCCCAGCGACGTCTCCTTAATGAATGGCGTACTCCAATATCTGCTTGAGCGGGTTGCTAAGATGGGCCACATTACTATTGAAGATTCGCATCTTTTCGTTGCTCTTGATGAAGCATTTGTTAATGCCGTCAAGCACGGAAACAAAAACGACCCAACCAAGCTGGTGCGCGTCGGCGCAGAGCTTTCTCCAAAGGAAGCCTGCTTTACAGTTGAGGACGAAGGCGAGGGATTCGACGTTCAGACAATACCTGACCCCCGCGATCCGGCTAACCTATTCAAGTCTTCAGGTCGCGGGGTCCTGCTTATGTACAACATCATGGACGAAGTTGAGTACAATGCACAGGGAAATCGCGTAAAAATGGTAAAGAGACCGACACCTTCGGTCGAAACCGGAACTCGTTGAACCAGGCACACCCAACGACAAACACGCCGGTAACGTCTGAACCAGTTTACAAACGCCCATCATTTGTAGCGGCGACGCGCGCCGATGCGTCGTTTTCCATCTGGAATGCATGGCCGTGGTGGTTTGTCCCTGCGCTGGCTGCTCTTGCGCTGGTGCTGTGTTTTGTCGATCCGTTTATCGGCGACTGGGACGGCATGGACTACACGATGCTGTCGTTGGCCGGCTATCCCTCATCGATGGCTCTCGGCAGAAATCTCTTCATCTTTGGGAATCATGGTCTTTACGAGGTGGCCCACTGGCTTTTCAATGTTCAGCCGGAAAGCGCATACCTGATTTTTAAGTACGCCGTCGTTGCTCAAGCCCCGCTTGCGGTGATTGCTTGCTGGGTATTAGCGCGCGATTTTTCCGGTTCACTTCATTCCGCCACGCTGGCCGCGCTCTTCGTTGTCTTCTCTCCGGTGTTTGTGCTCTACGGCGGACAAGTGATGACAGATGTGCCGTCAGTTCTTCTGCTCGCGGTCGCCTTAATAATTCATTATCGAGGTCTGCGACAAGAGCGCCCTTGGCTGGTAATGATTGGCGCGGCTCTCCTGGGTTTGGGAGTAAATCTTCGTGAGACGATCGGTTTTTATCTTCCCTGGTTGATCGTTGCTCCGTTCGTTTGCGGTTGGAAACCTGGCCGCCGTCAAATTCTAATTATCGCATTCTCGTGTTTCCTGTTTTTCCTGTTTGCTTTGGCCTGGTTTGGGTTTTGGTTCTTCACCGATGATCATTACCGCTCGGTTTGGTTTGGATGGCGCGAATCGATGCGACAGGAAACTGCGCGTCATCCTGTTACGTTCCGTAACCTTTGGCCCTATCTTGCTTATTTCTTTGTTAGCGCACCGCTCGTTTTTGCGTCACTCTCATTTGCTGTCAGAAATGAGTGGCGAGAGCGGAGACTGACTCCGTTGCTGCTGCTGGCTGCGACAGGTCTGGTTGCCGACCTGCTGCTTTTTCTCAACTACAGCACGGCTGTTAACTGGCGTTATTTTTTAACCGGATTGCCGGCGATCGCGCCTCTATCCGCAAACTTTTTGATCCGTACTCTGGACCGCCGCTTTGGCAGCACTCGAGTTGCTTTCGCTGCTTGCGTGGCGGCAGTTTTGATTCTGGCAGTAGTGTTCAGCCTATTAATTCGGCCTGCCAGCCAACAGTTCATTGAAAGACGGGCGATGAGCAAGGAGTATCGTCACCAGCTCGCAAAGCTGCCTCGCGATGCCGTCATGATTTCCGGCTCGCAAACAATTGCAGTCACTTACTGGAAGGCCATAGGCGCGGGAGCGTGGGGAACAATTGGTACTGGTGGGGCCTGGCCGGGCGACAATCTCGTTCCGCTTATTGAAGACTATTTGAAGGCAGGGAGGCGCGTCTATCTCGATACAGATACGCGCTGGTGGTTGCCCTGCGGCTGGCAACGCGATGAGATTCCGGCGATCGTAGATCTCCAGCAGCGTTTCGGTTTCCGCCGTGTGACAGATACGATTTACGAGATCAGACCGCGAGGGGACAATAGCGCGACCGAGTTGCCAAATCTGGAAAAACTATTGCCGCAAAACAGGCCGGAAGATACGAAGAAGTGTCCTCCGGTGCCGGGTTAGCACTGCCGAGTTTAAGTTCGAGCTTTGGCTTGCTGGGCCCCGGGCAGCAACCTAAAGGTTGACTGACTCTAAACTGAAGTCACTACGGCGAACAAAAAATGCCCTACGAAGTTTTTTTAGCTCTCCGTCATCTGCGTTCTCGTCAGAAGCGCCGTCTGGCGCATGTAACTTCACTCATCGCCGTGGTCGGAATAGCTGTGGGAGTTGCGGCGCTAATTGTGGCCCTGGCTCTGGCAAACGGTTTTCGTGATGAGATTCGCGACAAAATACTTCGCGGTACCGCACATTTGACCGTTATACGAAGCGATGGCCACTCGATGCCAGATTACAAGGACATCGCGGCCCAGGTTGCAAAGGTGCCGGGGGTCGGGGCTGCAAACGGAACGACCTACGACGGCGCAGTGGTGATTGGTCCAAAAGGATCGGCTTACGCCGTGCTGAGGGGAATTGATGACGCGAGTGGGCAAACAGCAGAGATTGGGGGCTCATTAGTTGCCGGTTCTAATCAGCTTTTTAACACATCTAAAAGAGATCAAAACCGTCCGAACGTGTTACTGGGGGTCGAGCTGGCGGCGCGCACAGGACTGCAGGTAGGTGGCTCTGGTGAAATTATCTCTGCAAATGCCGGCCTTCCGACCGCTGATTCAAGCAGACATCACGTTCGGGTAGCCGGAATCTTTCGCTCGGGACTTTTCGAATACGACTCAACCTGGATTTATCTCCCTCTGGATACCGCGGCAACTTTTGCGGGTAGCGCTCACGCCGCTTCCGTTATTAGCGTTCAGGTAACGAACATATATGACGTTAAGCAAACAGCAACGAAAGTGCGAGAGTTGCTCGGGGCTTCCTATACAACGGTTGACTGGCAGGAAGCGAATCGCCCGCTCTTTACGGCATTAGCGCTTGAGCGTCGCATTGGCGTTGTCATCATTGCTCTAATAATTCTTATCGCCGCCCTCAATGTCACCACAACTCTTATTCTGGTTGTAATGGAGCGACGCCGGGACATCGCCATTCTCAACGCGATGGGCGCAACACGCAAAAGCATCATGAGTATTTTCGTAATTGAGGGGGCGATAGTTGGTTTGCTGGGTGCTCTGGTTGGCATTTTGCTCGGAGCGATAGCAATCGTAGTCGCAAATCGGTATCAGCTAATCAGTTTGCCGGGGGACGTTTACTCAATCAGCAATGTGCCGCTAAATCCAAACCCTCGCGACATTGCTTTTGCCGCACTTGTCGCTTTCGTGCTCAGCATTCTTGCGACACTTTATCCAGCGCGCGCCGCGGCAAGCATTCGGCCAGCGGAGATGCTTCGGGACGCTCAATAGGGAACAGTCCAATGTCCAAAGTCCAACGTCCAATGTCGCGCACAGAAGCTGCTGAAGGTTCCGGCATACGAGGCGGAGAAACGGACGTTGGACATTGGACATTGGACGTTGGACTCCGAGTCACCGATCTCCGTAAGAGTTTTCTGTCGCCGGCCGGAGAAAGAATAGAAGTGCTGCGTGGCGCCTCGTTTTCGGCAACTGCAGGAGAAACGATCGCTGTCATGGGATCATCAGGCGCGGGGAAATCGACTTTGCTGCATTTGTTGGGCGGTCTTGAAACCGTGGATCATGGCAGTATTGTTGCAGGCGACTTTGTGGTTGATCGGGCCAACCCTTCCGCACTTGCTCGGTTTCGCAACAATCGAGTGGGTTTCATTTTTCAGTTTCACCATCTTCTTCCGGATCTGACGACGGTGGAAAATGTCAGTTTGCCGTTAATGATTGCTCGAACCGGCCGTGCTGAATCAATGCTCAAATCGAGGAACATGCTCGCAGAAGTCGGTCTTGACCAACGTATTTCTCACCTGGTAGGGCATCTTTCCGGCGGCGAACAACAGCGCGTGGCTGTTTGTCGGGCCCTGGTTACGCGGCCGAGTCTCGTACTGGCCGACGAACCTACCGGCAATCTCGATATGGCAATTAGCAATGAAATCGCGCATTCCCTCGTTTCTTACGCCCGCAACGACCGCGCTCTAGTCATTATCGCCACGCACAATCGCGCGCTGGCGGCGCTTTGCGATCGTGTCCTGATTTTGAGAGACGGTCGACTTTGTGACTTCTGACGAGACCTGACTATTTCGAAATTCGGGTGTAATGCGCTCCGCTTGAAATAAGCCACCGGTTGAGACTTTTATTACCAGGAAACCATACAAGCCTTTTGGCACTCTCATTGATAGGTTATAATGCGCCCAGTTGCCGGGCGAGTCTTTTCCGCCCGGCATGGTAATCATAAGACCCTTTTCGGTGATTAAAACGAATGTTCGAACGCTACACTGAAAAAGCGCGACGGGTTATTTTCTTCGCTCGCTATGAAGCATCGCAGTTTGGTGCTCCGGCAATTGAGCCGGAACATCTGCTACTTGGGTTGATGCGCGAAGACAAAACGCTGACCGGGCGCTTCTTTCCGCGGGCGCAAGTATCCATCGAATCCATTCGCAAGGAAATTGAAGGTCGCACTCTTTTGCGCGAAAAAATTTCCACGTCTGTGGAGTTGCCGCTGGCTCCTGAGACAAAACGCGTTCTTGCCTACGCCCACGAGGAGAGCGATCGCCTGCAGCACCGCCACATTGGTACTGAACATCTCTTGCTCGGCCTTCTTCGAGAGGACCGTTCCATGGCCGCGGAGATACTCTATGAGCGTGGCCTGCGCCTGAATGCCGTTCGCGACGAGATTGCCAGGCAATCAGGGGCGGACGCGCGCAGCTCGCAGAAGAAGGATACGCCGCACCTGGTGGAGTTTTCTCGTGATCTCACTGACGATGCTTCAAACGACAAACTCGATCCGCTAATCGGCCGCGAAGCGGAGATAGAGCGAGTGGTTCAGATACTTTGCCGCCGTACCAAGAACAATCCGGTGTTGATTGGTGAACCCGGTGTAGGAAAGACTGCAATCGTTGAAGGACTCGCGCAACGCATCATTCGCGGTGAGGTGCCTTCGTTCCTCGAGAACAAGCGGATTCTTTCGCTCGACCTTTCGTTAATAGTTGCGGGCACGAAATACCGTGGACAGTTTGAAGAGCGGCTGAAACAGATCATGCGTGAGCTGGTAGAGAATCCGCAGTACATAGTCTTTATCGACGAGCTTCACACTCTGGTCGGCGCGGGCTCCGCCGAGGGCTCTCTCGATGCCGCAAACATTTTGAAGCCCGCTCTTTCGCGCGGAGAACTCCAATGCATCGGGGCGACCACCCCCGCGGAGTTTCGGAAATCGATCGAGAAGGATCGCTCGCTTGAACGGCGCTTTCAGGCTGTCAAAGTCCCACCCCCTACGGAAGAAGAAGCGGTCGAGATCCTTAACGGCGTGCGCGAACGGTACGAAAGCTTCCATCAAGTCCATTACACCGACGAAGCGCTGGAGGCCGCCGTTTACCAGTCCCATCGTTACATTCCCGACCGGTTCCTGCCTGATAAAGCGATTGATGTAATCGACGAAGCCGGCGCCCGCGTGAAACTTCGCGTTCGACGGGAGCAGGGAAACCTCGCCGATTGGAGCCAGATAAACGATTGGTCTCGGGACGCCGACGACAATCCAACCAGTGAAGAGCGAAATGACGACTCCCTCGTTTCCGCAAAAGTTACACGTGATGACGTCGAAGAAGTGATCGCCCGGTGGACGGGGATTCCAGTAACCTCGCTCAAAGAGGAGGAGACTCAAAAGTTATTGCGGATCGAGCTGGAGCTGCATGAGCGGGTCGTGTCGCAACGGCCGGCAATCTCAGCACTGGCGCGTGCGATTCGCAGATCGCGCGCAGGTTTGAAGAATCCCCTGCGACCAGTGGGGTCGTTCCTGTTTCTGGGACCTACGGGAGTTGGTAAGACGGAAGTTGCGCGCTCCCTGGCGCAGGTTCTTTTTGGTAGCGAACGCTCCATGATTCGATTCGATATGTCGGAGTTTATGGAAAAGCATTCGGTATCTAAGCTAATAGGATCTCCTCCGGGATATGTTGGACACGAAGAGGGCGGCCAGTTAACTGAACGGATCAAACGAGCCCCATATTCGGTATTGCTGTTCGATGAAATCGAAAAGGCTCATCCGGATATCTTCAATGTATTACTCCAGGTTTTTGAAGACGGCATTCTGACTGACGCACTGGGCAATACTGTCGATTTTAAGAACGCCATCATCATTATGACTTCAAACATCGGCGCGCGCTTCATTCAGAAGAAGGGCACGATGGGTTTTCAGGGGACTACTGACGCTACGCGGGAAAAGATGGAAGAAATGGTGATGTCGTCGGTTCGCCAGACTTTCAATCCTGAGTTTATTAATCGCCTTGATGAAATCATTATTTTTGACGAACTGTTTAATCACGAGCTGCTCGACGTCATTCAGCTTCAGATCGAACAAATCAACAAAACAATGCTCAGACACGGATTTGAAGTTAAGCTGACTGACGAAGCCAAGAAATGGATTGTGGAGAAGACTTGTGGCGATCGCTCATACGGTGCCCGCCCGCTGCGCCGCGCGCTTCAGAAGTACGTGGAAGACCCGCTTTCGGAGGCGTTAATTCAAGGTCATCTGGGGGATGCGTCTTTGATCGAAGTCTTTCTTGATGGGGATGACCTCAATTATCGGCCGGTTGGCGTTGAAGCGCCGGATGATGCTCTTCTAATCCACTGATCATTTCTTACTTTCGGCGGTTCGAATCAATCAGGGGCAGAAGGAAAAGGGGCAATGGCTTAAACTGGGCGGTCAACCCAGGAGCCCGCTTTCCTTTTGCCCTTTTTACTTTTGCGACGCTGGTTCGATATAATGCGCGACTTTGCTGGTCAAGCATTGGCAACGAGACTGTTACACTTCGGAATCAAAGCGTTCCACGGTCCCTGAGCGCGGTGGCATGCAGGTCCATTTACGTGGGTTTGCCTTTATTTTTCGAAAAGATAAATATATTCGCCCATTTTTTAACTCCCCGAAGTATCTGAGATCCGGTAAGAACCTCTGAGGGAAAAGGCTCTTATGTATTCATATCGCGGGTTTTTGCTCATATTTGTGAGCGGAGTCGTCCTGCTGACCTCCATCATCTCCGCACCGCGATTAGTTAATGCGCAGCAGGCTCAACGCCTGGTCGAATCAGTCGATATAACAGGCAACCGACGTCTTAGAAAAGACGACATCCTTTATTACGTTCAAACCCGGCCCGGCGATCCCTACAACGAACAACAAATTCAACGAGATTTACAGGCGATTCTTACTCTCGGGTTTTTTGATAAGACTGCAACACGTGTTCTTACTGAGGAGGGTGCGCGCGGAGGCATTAACGTCATATTCGAGGTTAAAGAGCTACCGATCATTCGAGATTTGCAGTTTGAGGGCCTGAAGAGCGTTCCGGAATCAGATGTGCTCAAAGCCTTTCGCGAAAGGCGCGTGGGTGTTTCGAAGGAAAGCATCTACGATCCCGTAAAAGCCCGTAATGCGATTCGGGTTTTAAAAGAGCTACTTGCCGCTCGCGGACATCCAAACGCCACAATCGAGGAAAAGCGCGACGAGGTTTCTGCTACGTCCACCGCCCTTACCTTCGTTATCAATGAAGGGGAGCGGGTTCGCGTTGTGGAGGTTCAATTCGAAGGCAACACCGTCTTCAGTGATGGCAAACTTCGGGGCGCGATGAAATTGGTAAAAGAAGCGGGCCTGATGACCCGGATTAAGGGGCAGGACATCCTCGATCGGGAGAAGCTGGAATTCGACCTGCGGCACGTGGACAACTACATGCGCTCGAAAGGTTACCTTCAGGCTCGCCATGGGGAGCCCAGAGTTGAAAGCGTAGGACCCAGGCGAACGGGATTTCCGATTCTGCCGCTTCCTTTCCTTTCCTCGGTCGATGAAGGTCTCCGAGTCACGGTTCCGATTGTGGAAGGGAAAATCTATCGCATCGGCGAAATGAAAATCGAGGGTAACTCAATTTTTTCAGAAGACGCGATACGAGGGATCGTCGGGCTTAATAAAGGCGACATAGCAAACGGCGAAAAGATCGGAAAGGCTTTGTTTGAAAATTTGAAGAAGTATTACGGTCAGCAGGGTTTTATTGAATACACGGCTGAACCGACGCCAACCTTCAAAGATAATCCACAAAAACCGGACGAGGGAATAGTTGATTTTGTGATTACTATCGAGGAGGGCAAGCAGTTTTCGCTACGCCGGCTCGAATTCATCGGTAACACGTTTACGCGCGATAACGTTCTTCGCCGAGAGGTGTTGCTAAATGAAGGTGACATCTATAACCAGAGCGCTTGGGAGTATTCAATAATTAAACTCAATCAGCTCGGGTACTTCGATCCTATCGATAAAGATAAAGACGCTGATTACAAAACTAATGACGAGGAGGCGACGGTTGATCTCACTCTGAAAGTAGCGGAACGCGGCCGGCAGCAGATCTCTTTCAATGGCGGTCTTTCCGGTATTGGCGGGTCATTTTTTGGGCTGGAATACTCCACCAATAACCTGTTGGGCCGCGGTGAAATACTCTCGCTCAACCTCTCTGCAGGAAACCGCCAGAAATATCTGCAATTTTCATTTACTGAGCCCTACATTAAGAATCGACCGATTACCGCAGGCTTCTCTCTTTTTGGGTATACGCAAAAGTTTTTCGGTGAAGGAACTTTTCTTTCGCAAAATGCGAATGCGCAACAAGGCCTTTCCGGATCTCAGCTCGACTTCTTAAATGTAAGCGATGAGAATCTTTTCACGCGCACTTCCTACGGCGGTTCTCTTTTTGCGAGTGCACCCTTGTCGGAGTTTTACCGCAAGCGTCGTTTTACCCAGTTTTCACGCGTCGGCGCTTCGTATCAGTTCTCAACCTCGTCTGTAACTGACCCAAAGGTCAACCTGGATCCGAATAATCCAACCCAATTCATTCCCGTAATTTATTCTCAGCCAAATATCATCACCAGTCGAGGCACACTAAGTTTTGTCTACGATACGCGCAATGCCAGCGTCGATCCGACGACAGGCAAAGAATTATCTGCGCAAGTTGCCCTAGCGGGACTTGGCGGAGACGTTCGTACTTACCAACCAACGCTTTCCTACACGCAGTTTATCCCGCTCCGACGCAAGCGGTCAGAACGACCCGAAGTCTTTGGCTTCCGTATTCTTGCGGGAACTGTCGGCAGCTTTGCGACCTCGGCCAAGGTAAGGAACTCAAACTCACTGGCCTTCGTGGATGGTGTGCCGATCTTCGAACGCTTTTTCCTCGGCGATGAGTTTAGTATTCGAGGCTATAATGTTCGTTCCATCAGCCCCCGTGCTCCACTCGACACATTTGTTACTTCGCGCAATGTGGTGATCGCTTCAAACGGGGTGGGAACCCCCGTCCCGGTGACAGGATTACCGGCTTCTGCGGCCGACGTCGGTGTTTTCACGGGAGTGACTGGCTCTAATGTGGTCGGGTTGCCAAGGTCGTTTACTCCTATTGGCGCCGATACGCAGGTGCTTGGTAACTTTGAATACCGTATTCCCATTATAGGCAACACAGTTGGGTTGGCTGCTTTTGCTGATATTGGTTCCGCCTTTAACCTTCGCGGCAAAAAGGACCAGTTCTTCTCCAGCAATTTCCTTGATGACCAGCCCTTTCTTTCAACAGCACGCTTTATCACCTGTGAGCGGCCCGGCACCAGTGGGTTTGCGCAGGTCAGTTTGACGGCACTGGCAGCATGTAAAACTAATACCGACCTGGCCTTAATTCCCACCCTCTCAGGGCCGGCGTTAGTGCTGCGCGATAACCGGATAATAACCACCGCAGAGCTTGATGGAGCGCGCAATATTGGCCCAATCGATCCACTCACCGGCTTGCCCTTCGGTTTGCAACCCGTCTTCTTACGCGGTCAGGCCCAAACCAACACCGCGGTTCGTGTATCGCAGAGCCTCTTCGCTAAATTGGGAGACTATAGAGCTAGCCTGGGGATGGAGGTGCGCGTGCAAGTACCCATCATCAACGTGCCATTTCGGTTAATCTTTGCGTATAATCCTAGGGCCAGAAGAGATCAATTTATCGAAGGGTTTCCATTCGTCTTCAATGAGAAAAAGAAAGTTATGCGATTCAGTGTTGGACGCACCTTTTGATCATTTTAGGCCAACCACAACGGTGGTTCGGACAACTAAGTGAGTTGACTGACCGCCCTCTATTTTTAAGGAGCAATACAAGAAAGTTATGAAGATAGATCGATTATTATTCGCCTTTGCTTTTGTTCTGGCCATGGCCTTTTCGCCTGTGCTGGCGCAAACCAGACCGGCAGGAACGACAGGCGCGCCCGCCACCGGGACACTTCCTGAAAGCAAGATCGCTTTGATCTATTCAGATGCTTTTCTCGACGCCAAAACCGGTATCGGCCGATTCAATACTCTGATTACTACTTTGAATCGCGAGTTCCAGCCACGCCAGACGGAATTGCAGACGTTACAGCAAAGAATTCAGGCACTGACTGACGACATTACCAAGACCGCCCCGGTAGCCGACCCTAAGACTACTCAGACGAAGCAGGAGCAGTTGGATCAGTTGAAGAAAGATTTTCAGCGCAAGGGTGAAGACGCTCAAGCTGCTTATAACAAACGGCGGACGGAAATGTTTCAGCCCCTCCAGGATGATATCGGTAAGGCTCTTGAAGCTTATGCCAAACAACGCAACATCAATGTGATAATTGACGGCAGCCAGGTGCCACTGGTTTATGCTGCTGACAGCATAGATATCACACGGGCTTTCATTAACGAGTTTAATAGTAAAAACCCGGCAACCGCATCAGTAACGCCTCCAAAGTAATCAGTAGGAGGTTTTTCATTTCAGACGCGGCGATGCGGCACTTGACTCCGCGTCCCGCGTCTATTTGTTCCGACCATGGAAACCGTCCTCGATTCCCAGGCAATACAAGATCTCCTGCCACACCGTTATCCGTTCCTCCTCGTGGATCGAATAATTGAGTTAGTTCCCCGAGAACGAATCGTCGGGATTAAACAAGTCAGTATTAACGAGCCATTCTTTCAGGGACACTTTCCCGGTGCGCCGGTAATGCCGGGCGTGCTTGTGGTTGAAGCGCTTGCCCAGGTGGGAGCAGTGCTCGCTCTCCGTGAAATTGAAGACCGCGATCAAAAACTGGTGCTGTTTACCGGTATCAGGGAGGCGCGCTTTCGGCGGCCCGTTGTACCTGGCGACACCCTGATCCTGGAAGTGAGCGCCCTGCGCATTGGCTCGCGTGTACAACGCATGCGAGGCGAGGCCAAGGTTGATGGAAAGCTCGTCGCAAACGCTGACATTATGAGCATCATTGCCGACCGGAATTCGGCAGTTTAAAAAAGAAAAGGATTAAGAGTAAGGGCAAGGGGTAAGGGGTAAACGGGCAAGGGGGAAGGGGTAAACGGGTAAAGGGTAAAAAGGGGGAGGAGTTACCGGTAACTTATCTTTTCCCATTCCCCGTTCCCCGGTTCCCCGATTCCCCCTTCCCCGGTTCTCCCATTAGTTTCATGGCTGTCGCCACCAGATCCAATAACGTTCATCCTACCGCCGTCGTCAGTCCAGGCGCGCGCATCGGCAGTGGGTGCTTTATAGGTCCATACTCGATTATTGGCGAGGAGGTCGAGTTGAAGGACGATGTTCGTTTAGATTCGCATTGCGTGATTGATGGTCGTACCACTATCGGAGAAGCCACCCGAGTATTCCCTTTCGTTTCTATAGGTCTTCCAGCTCAGGATTTAAAATACAATGGAGAGCCATCAGAAACGCGCGTCGGACGCCGCAACCTGATACGAGAATTTGTAACAATCCATCGCGGCACAGCTGGAGGTGGAATGTTAACTCAGGTTGGCGACGACTGTTTAATCATGGCCCAAGCCCACATTGCGCATGATTGCATTCTTGGTGACGGCGTGATCATGGCAAACGCGGCCACGCTGGCCGGGCACGTGATTATCGAGAACAACGCTAACGTTGGCGCTTACTCCGGAGTGCATCAGTTTTGCCGCGTAGGCAGGGAAGCCTACATCGGTGGTTATTCTGTGGTGGTGAAGGATGCGCTGCCTTTTGCATTAACCGTCGGCAACCATGCTCGCTGTTATGGTTTGAACACTACGGGAATGAAACGACGCGGCTATTCGCGGGAAGTAATCGACTCTCTGCATCGCGCATTTCATCTCCTTCTATCATCCAAACTAAATACGTCACAGGCACTGGAGAGAATCCAGGAAGAAGTTGTCGGGTCTTCTGAAGTGAAATCACTGATCGAGTTTATCCAATCCTCTAAACGCGGAGTCGTAAAGTAAGGATGAAGGATGAAGGATGAAGGATGAATAAGACAATGAGGGTAACCACTAATCTCAAGAGTTCGCGCTATTTCGGCCCACCAGAGCTGCGTAGTTGGATTCTGATTCATCCTTCATCCTTCATCCTTCATCCCTCGTTCATCCTTCATCCTTTCGCCCTCATCCTTTTGTGATGCGTTACGGCTTAATCGCAGGCAGTGGTCGGTTTCCTTTTATGGTTGTAGAAGGAGCGCGGCGGGCCGGTGTCTCGCTCTCGGTCGCGGCGATTCGTGAAGAAACTGATCCGAAGATCGAGAAGGAAGTAGAACGTCTCGCCTGGGTAGGGATCGGGCAACTGGGCAAGATGATTCGCTTCTTTAAAGGCGAAGGAGTAGAGAAGGCCATCATGGCCGGCCAGGTTAAGCACGTTCAAATTTTTAGTCGTGCAATACCGGACGCTCGAATGTTGAAGATGCTTTTGAAGCTTCCGCGTCGCAACACCGATTCACTAATAGGAGGGATTGCGGCGGAACTCGCCAGTGAAGGCATTGAGTTGATCGACTCCACGTATTTTCTTAGGGACTATCTGCCGGACGCGGGAACTCTCACGCGTCGCGAGCCCAACTCGGCCGAGCGTGCTGATATTGAATATGGGTTGGAGGTTGCGCGCGGAATTGCGAGCCTTGACCTTGGTCAGACCATTGTCGTGCGCGGGAAAGCTTGCGTGGCAATCGAAGCGATGGAAGGCACCGACGCGACGATCCGTCGAGCTGGCCATCTCATGCGGGGCGACAAGGCGGCGGATAGAATTCGACTCAGCAGTGGACCGTTAACTGTATTAAAGCTGTCCAAGCCGGACCAGGATATGAGGTTTGATGTACCTGTCGTTGGTGTGCCGACCATTGACACCATGATAGATGCTCGAGCCAGCTGCCTCTGTATTAGCGCAGGTAAGACACTGCTGTTTGAGCGGGACGGAATGATTGAGCTCGCCAACAAAAGCAAGATCGCGATCGTGGCTGTTTAGTTCTCCGCTCCACCTTCGCGGGCGCCTTCCTCTTCTCCAGTAACTTCAGAAGGAACCGGTTTCCCCGGCACGCGATACTCTTCGCTTACCCACTTGCTGAGATCTATAAGCTTGCAGCGCTCAGAACAGAATGGACGGAAGGGATTGTCTTGCCATCCCACTTGTTTATTGCATGTAGGACACTTCATCTGCGGACGTTAAGGCGCGAAAACTACTGGGCCGCCGGGACCTCACTAATCGCGCGCAGCAGCCACTCGGGTCGCTTCACCAGGATTCGTCGATTAACGAATTCGATCGTACCCTCACGCCGCATTGCGTTCAAGCGGACGGTAACACTCTCACGAGTGGATCCAACGATCGAAGCGATTTCCCGGTGAGGCAATGGAAGGTCGATCAGCACGCCCGCAGATTCACGCACGCCATATCGATCAGAAAAGTCTGCCAGCAGCCGGTCGAGTCGGGCGGGAATAGCATTGAGCGCAAAGTCGGCAAGCCGCCGCTCCGCATGTTCCAGGCGCTCTCCGATCAGACGAAAAGTGTAATCACGAAGCCCGGTTTCCTCAGCCATTGCCAGCTTAAATTGTTCGGCGGGGATTTTCAGTAGGGTGCACGTCTCGTAGGAGACGGCACAGTTTTCACGGCGACCCGCCGCGGAATAAAGCGCCGATTCACCAAACAGCGACCCCTCCGGCAAAATATCAATTACCGCCTCACGATCAGTGTGCGGCTCGAGGCGGCAAAGCTTAATGCGCCCTCTTATAATGGCATACAAAGCGTCGGCTTCGTCGCCGGCGCGGTAAACAAAGCGACGGCGACGAACGTCGAGTACCACCGAGATATCACCAAATTGAGAAACCGTCCGGTCGCTTAGTCGGGAACCAAATGCAAGTTTATGAATGATCGCGGCCCGATCTTCCGGGGTTAGATCTTGCGCGCGGCGAAGAGGCTTTTGTTTCTTGTCGTTCTCAATCATGGGGGCACCTCATGGGGTCACTCATTAGGAGAGAGTTAAGGCTTAAGAGTTGTTTCAGGATGCAAAGGTCTTTACTCCCCTGTGGTTCAATTGCGATGGTTAGTGTCCGGATGTAAGGAAAAATCCTGATGAACCTGCCCGAGGCCTGGAATTTCTTCAGCTTTTGTTCTGACTCGACAACGTGGGCGAGTTGCTAGCAAAAGGGGACAATTACTGAATGGGCGAACTCTAACATGAAGCATCGGGCGGCGCAAGATTAAGGCGTATACGGGCGGGCAATCCACGATAGAATTGAACTCCCCGGAAGCCTGAAGCGTACTATGCAGAGGTCAGAGGTCAGATGACACTAATTAACGCCGATTAACGCCGACAATCGCATCGATCCGAGATCCAAGGGCTACTTTTGACCGCTGACTTTTGAATTCTGACCCCCTGACCCCTGATTTCTGACCTGTGTAAATATATGGCTGACTACAAAAACAAGATTGATGAATGGCAAAAAACTGCGCGCCGGAAGGCTCGCGAGCTTGACGAAAAGTATGCGATTTCTGACTTCGTAGACGAAGGCACTCGCGTTGCCGAAGAGGCTGCAAAGCTTGGGGCGCAGACACTTACGTCCGGTGCCGAGAAGGTGCGAGTTGAAGCTGAGCGTTTGGCAGAGGACGGGGATCTCAGTGAAACAGCGCGCCGCGCGGCGGACGAAGCGGCTCGGGGCGCCAAAAAAGCTGGTGACGTTATCCGCAATGCAACGGGCGAGAGTGGTAGGGAGGCGGTTAAGAAGGCCAGTAAGAAGGCAGGGGAGGTTTTCGACGATGCCAGGACTTACTACGAACGCGCTTCGCAGTTCTATAATACGGGAACAAAGGTAACACGAGCTTCGACCGCCGCGACGGCCGGTATAATGAAGGCGCGTGAATGGATCAAAGAAAACCCCGGGAAGGCGGCTGTCGTTTCGTTTTCTCTCGTCATGGGCGTTCGCATGGGTGCTTCGTTGCCGGGGCTTGACGCTGTACTGCTCGGCACGCATCCGCACTGGCTGACCCACTCGGCCCTTCCGATTTTTGGCGTTCGAAAACTCAGCGAAAAGTTCGACAACTATTTACGCAAACAGGAAGAATTAATTGCCAACGGTCAACTCGCCGAAGCCGATCGCAAACGGGCTGAATTCGAACGTAACATCACCAAGTATGTTGGTGCGCCACTGCTCGGAGCTTTTAGCTGTGCCGCAGGCGCCGCGATGTGGGCGCAAATACTTCAGCCTGGAACTGTCGCCGGAGCACCAGTTAGCTGGCTGGTGGGCGGGAATCCTTTCCTCGGCGGCGTTTGGTTGTTTGCTAACGGCGCGATCTGTTTTCACGAAGGCTATAAGTTCTTCATGATCGCGCTGGCGGACCAGCAAGAAGTGAATCGCATCGTACGTGAGATCAAGGGTTTGCTGCCGGCTGTAACCTGAGGGCCTCAGGACCCGGATACGGAGTGCACATTCTCATAATCAGTTTTCGCGGTTGGTTCTGACAATTTCCTCCCTCATGTTTTTCTGTCTTCCGCTATCCGACTTACCTCAAATGATCGAGATCGGAAACGGATAGAAGGAGAGCGCAAAAACAATCAAGGTAATGATTGCTACGACGAGGCGTGCAGTGCCTAACGGTTCCATGTCATAGGGCGATGGATGCCGCACCTTTAACATGATCGCCAGCAGTAGTGCGTAAAGAAAACCGCTTGGGCTGCTATGCCAAATAAATCCTAATGCGGCGATCAAAGCCATCGTGATAAACGCGAGTCGGCCGATGAGTTTGTGTGCGTGCTGCCCGAATAGCGCAAAAGTTCCGTGTCCGCCATCGAGTTGTCCCACCGGCATTAGATTCAGACTCGTAACCAGCAACCCGATCCAGGCGGCCATGTAAAAGGGATTCGGCATAGCGTCAGCAAGGTTGGCCCCCGTAACCCCCGCGATCATGTGAAACAGAAGAGGGTCATTGAATATGATTGCCTGGCCACCAGTCAGCGGGGGAGCTGCCTGAAGAGTTAGCATTCCAACCCACGCTATAGGCAATAGAGTTACAAAACCTGCCAGCGGACCGGCCAAGCCAATATCAAAAAGTGCGCGGCGGGAAGGGATGGGCGACTTCATTTTTATGAATGCGCCAAAAGTGCCCGCCAGAAACAGGGGAGGCGCGGGGATAAAGAAAGGCAAGGTGGCGCTTACGCCGTAATACCGACAAGCAAGATAGTGGCCCATCTCATGAGCTGTCAGTATAACGAGCAGTGAAGTGGAGAAGGTTAATCCTGCGGTAAGCACTCGAGGATTTAGAATCGCAAATGAGAGCAGTGAGGTGACAATTCGCAGGTAGTATGCCGGAACATACAGGATGTACCCAAGCACGCCGGAGACAGCCGGGGGAGGAACATCAATCTCCGGAGCGGCTATTACAATTCCAGCAAACGTTGTGGTTATGAAAGTCAGAAAAAAGAGCGCTGAGTGTTGAATCCACTTACGCGTGCCTGGGGCGGCGCTGTGCCGCTTCACGAAGACCTCTTCTGACTGAACTAAGGGTTGAATTGAGTGAACGGATTCTGACATGAGTTCAAACAACCTCAATTAAGCGTCGAAACCGCAAAGAGCGAAAAAAACGCGACACTGGATTAAGAATTTCTTTTGCAGCTCTTTGCGAAACATTTGCGTATTTTGCGGTCAAGTCGTTTGAATAAGTGACTCTTTGACAGTAGAGGCTAGAGTGTGGACTGCGCGTCCAGCGCCCTAGCCTCATTGACGACCGTTATCAATCGATTCTACAAGTCTGAATCTTCTGAATCGGTGTCGTCCTCGACTTCTCCGTCTTCGCTAACTTGCAAGTCTTTGCCCGGTTTGAAGCGGATCGTCTTTCCCGAAGGGATTGCCACTTCTTCGCCGGTTCTGGGATTTCGGCCCACTCCGCGTTTGCGAGGCTTAACTACAAAGACGCCGAAGCCGCGAAGCTCAATCCGTTCCCCACGCGTAAGCGCTTCCTTCATCGAGTGGAAGAGGGCATCCACTGCCTGCTCGGCTTTCATCTTAGGAACGCCGGTTTTTTCCGCCACGCGGTTGATGATGTCTAGTTTGATCACGGCTTTCAGCCTCCGTTCGAATGTTCAATGGGAGAAATTTTCGAGACGAATTGCAGGAAGCGATGATAGAGAGCCGCAGCAAAGACTGTCAACTGTTTCAACCCCATTGCTCCCCGCGAGTACTTTTCAAGCTATCCTCCACATCGGGTTTTACGAGGAAGTTACGGCAGATTGGTTACAACTTATCATGTTTGACAAGCAACTGAGTGGAAGCTAACCTCAGGGTTGACCCGGGAGAATTGGGTTGGCAATTTCACGAATGAGACAACGCCACTCTGGCATAAACCGATGTTAGGAATCAGAAGTCGTCATCCGCCGCCATTTGGCGGAATTCACATAAACGACGACAAAGACATCCAGATTCATCGACCTGAAGGAGCGTCGCGACACAGTCTTTGGGCTGAGGGGCGACTGCTTCTCCGCGATCTCGTGTTTGCGCTGATGATCGCCGCGCTGATGGTTGTTTTTATTGTGCAGCCGGTGAAAGTGGAAGGTACGTCCATGCTGCCGCGACTCCACGACGGCGAGAGGATTTTTGTTAATAAATTGATCTATTACGACGAGTATCGCTGGGCTCCAAAGATCGAACGGGGCGATATCGTAGTGTTTTGGTTTCCTGACGATCCATCAAAGAGCTACATTAAGCGCGTAGTCGGCGTGCCGGGTGATACGGTCGAGGTCAGGGAAGGGGTTTTGCGAATAAATGGAGGCGAGCTGAATGAGCGGTATCTGGATCCGAAACTTAATCTATCCTCCAGGAGCCAGGCGCCAGTGCTGGTGAGGCCAAATTACTATTTTGTAATGGGTGATAACCGCGATAATTCCTTCGACTCTCGCACCTGGGGAGTAGTTCCAAAGAAGTACATTTACGGTAAGGCATTATTTCGTTACTGGCCTCTGAGTGCGGCAAGCGTAATTCACCACGAAAAAGTCTTGCCGGTAGTGCCGGCGCCTCCGTCTTATGAACGTAGCATTCAGCAGACACCGAGCCCTGCTGAAGAACCATAATGTCCCAGGATTTGAGAATTTAAGTTGAAAGCACTCGATTGGTTACGCCTTCTACTCATGATTTTTTACGCGCCCGCGCGCGGCCTTCGAGAGGTGCGCGATCGGGCGGCGCTGGCGCCGGCGGCCCTGGTGGCGCTCGTCGCTCACGCAGCTTTTTTCCTATGTCTGACCTGGCTATATCTCGGACATCTGATTAATCCCCGCCACCCATCCACGTTCTTTCTTGTAATTCTTCAATCCGCTGGTTCTCTGGTCATCATCGCGCTCATCTTCTGTCCACTCGCCCTTTTCCTCTCAAACATCTTTGAGCGGCGCGCAAGCTTTCGACTTCTTCTTCAGCAAGAGTATGCTGCCCTGGCGGCGACGATGTTCTACGCGTTGACTGCTTCCAGCCTGATCGCAACGCTGCTGACGATTGCCGCGAGTCTCAGTGGAGTACTGCAGACATTGTCCAGCAGAATGCTGGGAACCCTACTTCAGCAACGTGGCCAGCTTCCTCCGGAAATTCTGAAAGCGATAGATGAAGGCGTTTTAAGACCCGAACTGCTTGCTGCCGGGATTTCGGTAATGGCTTTACTTATGATCTTTGGCGCCTGGGCTGTCGTTGCACTGCGGATCGTATTCCGTCTTTCCTGGGTCCGGGCCGTGATCGTGGTGTTTATCAGCGGCACGGTACTTTTCCCGGCCTATAAACTGATCCCCATCCTCGGTACGCTGTTGGCATCGCCCTTTCTGCTCATAATGGTTTTTCTTTTGCTGCGTGGTTATTTTTCCGAAGTTACGCGAACGCACCGCGCGCGCGAGTCCTTTAAACAAAATCTGGAGGCTGCAACTCTAAACCCCGCGGATGCCTCAGCTCACTACAACCTCGGCCTGATTCATCAACAGCGGGGTGAGCTTGAAGCCGCGCGTGAGCGTTTTGAACGCGCAATTCAGATCGACGACAATGAGATCGATGCTTACTACCAGCTTGGTCGCATTGCGCGCGCGCAGAAGCGGTTCGCCGATGCTATTAGAAATTTTGAACAGGTTGTTGCCCGTGATCCTTCACATAGCCAGCACGAAATATGGCGCGAAGTCGGAGCAACATACGTTGCCGCAGGTCAGTTTGAAGACGCGCGCGATGCGCTGGAACGATTTCTCGAGAACCGGCCCTCCGATCCCGAAGCTCTCTTCCAGATGGGGCGCTCGCACGCGGGACTTGGCCACCGGCGTGAGGCCGCCAGCTCAATGCAGGCGTGTATTGAAGCGGTTAAGACCGCACCAGCTTACAAATACCGCGCGGATAAACGCTGGCTGAATGAAGCGCAGCAGTTTATCAAAAGCAGCCAGTAAGAGAGTCCAATGTCCAACGTCCAACGTCGAATGGCTAAACGCCTGTCTTTCGCTTCCTGACATTGGACATTGGACATTGGACATTGGACTTTGGACGTGATTAGCACATGAGAAGTGTCAAACCCGCGATACTGGCCTTGGAAGACGGCCTCACTTTCCGTGGCCGTTCCTGGGCTGCGGACGGCGAATCCTGCGGTGAAATAGTTTTCAATACCTCGATGACCGGCTATCAAGAGGTTATTACAGATCCTTCCTACGCCGGCCAGATCGTTTGCATGACCTACCCGCTGATTGGCAACTACGGCGTCAATAGTTCAGACGAAGAATCCGCGCGGCCATGGGTGGAAGGCTTCGTCGTACGCGAAGCCAGCCGTAAGGCTTCCAATTGGCGCGCGCAGGAAACGCTGGATGCTTACCTCAAACGTTGGAACATAGTTGCGATTGAAGGCATCGATACGCGCGCTCTGGTCAGGCACATTAGAAACAAAGGAGCGATGCGCGCCTGCCTCTCAACTATTGATCCAGACGAAGCAAGTGTAATTGATAAAGCTCGACAGTCGCCCGCGATGGAGAATCGTGAATTGGCGAGCGTGGTTACAACAGAGCAAAGTTATGAAATCTCACCGGAAGGCGGGGAACGTTTTCACGTCGTATGTTACGACTTTGGTGTAAAGAGGAATTCGCTGCGTAACCTCGCGAAGCTTGGTTGTCGCGTTACTGTAGTTCCATCTTCAACGCCCTCTGCTGACGTTCTGGCGCTTGACCCGGATGGAATTTTTCTGTCCAACGGCCCCGGCGATCCAGCTTCCATGCTGAAGGAAGTCGAAGAGATCAAGCAACTTGTAAATTCCAGGGTGCCGACGTTCGGCATCTGTTTTGGCCACCAATTGCTCGGCCGCGCGTTTGGCGGCAAAACCTTCAAACTGGTCTTTGGACACCGCGGGGGAAATCAACCAGTCAAAGATTTGCAACATGGTGGCGTGGAAATCACCTCCCACAATCACGGCTTCGCAGTGCTCGCCGATAGTCTGCCTGCCGATGTTGAGGTAACTCACGTCAATCTTAACGACCAGTGCGTTGAAGGCATGCGCCACAAAACACTTCCTGTTATCTCAGTTCAGTATCATCCTGAAGCTGCGCCCGGCCCTCACGATGCCGAACACCACTTCCAACGTTTTATTGAATTAATGGAAGGGGCAGAAGCCCGATCTTAAGGAGGGCAGCCGCGGAAGGTTGTTCAACTTACTTTGCGGTATCTGCGCTTGGAATTAAGTACGCACAACTTAATTCACTGAAGCCCCTCACTCACCGGTCGAGCCTTCATTCAATTTTCTACCGGCATCTTCAACTCGCCCGTGGTGAGATCCGGTCGTTCACGGACCATGTCCTCCGGCGTTGTGTCGACGTCAAGATGCGTGGGCAGCTTGACTTCTCTGTCTGAGGTAAGCTTGAGGTCGTCGGTCGCAAGAGCTCCGCCGGTCCCAACTGGCGTTGGTTCCAGAAGATCTGCGAGACCCTCACTGCCACGGTGTTCCAGCCAATGTCGGTAACTTACGGTCAAGATCGCCACCACCGGTATCGCGAGAAAAATTCCCGTCACGCCGGCGAGTTCTGCGCCACAAAGGATCGCAACAATGACCGCGAGGGGATGAAGATGTATTCCCTGACCAATCAAGCGGGGATAGACGGCATAGTCTTGCACAATACGCAAAACGCCGAGAAACAGGATAACCAAAAGCGCCGACAGAGAACCGGCATGAAGCGTAGCCACGATGACTGCGATTATCGCAATCAACAAAGGACCAACCAGGGGAACGAATTCAAAAACTCCGGCAATAAATCCCAGTACGAGTGGGCTGGGAAGTCCCAGTAGTGCGAAGCCGATGGTGCAGACAATCCCGATGAGAAGACACGCGGTTAATTGAGCACGAGTATATGCTGCCAGGGTGCCGCTTACCTCCTGAAAAAACTCATCGCCGCGCCAGCGCCATCGTCCTCGCGGCAACATCTGCAGCGCCGAGCGACGAAAGGTTTCCGCATCTTTCAAGAAGAAGAAACTTAGAACCGGAATCAATATGAGCCAGGGAATATAGGCCAGCCATAGCACCATTCGCTCGATGACGGCGCTGATCGTACCGCCGACTTTCTGCATGATATTAGGCGCCTCTCTATTGATGGCGTCCATAAGCGGCGCGGGCATGCGCAGATGAAAGAACTCGTTGAGACGCTGCATACTTTCCCCAAGGCTTTTCCAATAACCACGGGCTTGCTGCGCAAATTCCGGCAACTGGCTACCCAGGCTCGGCAGTAGTACGTAGATGGCCGCGACTACAGCACCTACGATGATCAAATAGGCCAGCGAGATCGCGAGAATGCGCGGCATTGCCCTTTCTCGTCCTGAGATCTTGATCGGGCGTCGCAGAAACTCGACCAGGGGCGAGACTAGATACGCAAAGAACACTGAAAGGATCAACAGCAAAATGACGCCGGTCAGCTTTATCAGCAGCCAGAGCGTCGTAGCGACAACAAGTACAATGATAATTGTGCGAAGCACGACACGCGTTTGCGACCAGGTTGCTTCTGTCGCAACTTTCGCTGCTGTCTGCGCTGCTTCTTTGGTTTCCTGGTTTGGCACTATTTTGAATGGGACTAGTGGTAGAGTCTGCGGATTATGCCGCTCACCGCCACCTGCTCGGCCGGTGACATGCTCTGAAATTCAACGCCGAAGGTGTCCGGCGTAGCGTGGTGGACCACTTCCCCGTGCAGTGACAAGGCGTCTTCCTGGTCCATCAATAATAGTCCCAGATGGTCGCCAACTCTGACGTTCGGGCAGGCGGGGAGATTGCTAACCCGAAGCCCGCCCAGACTGATATCGGCCGGTTCACCCAGCCCAAGGGACTCCTTCATGCTCTCATCCTCCACTGCAAGCGTCAGACGAGTGTTCACGTAGTATCGCGGGTACCTTCGTCGCTCGTGGTCGGGTAAGAGTGGCGCGGGATCGTTCATCTTGGGGATCCTTTCAGTTTGTGAAATCGTCATAGTCCTCTTCTTCATCGTCCTCAGCCACCGGCGGTGGCGGAGAAGTTACTCGCGGCGCAGCCGGCTCCCAGATTAACCCCCTCCATTCGTCTGTTTCACCAAGTAGCTGAAGCGCAGCCAGCGGATGCCCGGGATTACGCTCAATGCGCAGGACCTCGGCAATCACCTGGAGCTTCTTCCCATCTTCGCCCTGCACTTCCAGGCGCACACGGCTTCCAACGTCGGGAAGATTCCGCGGCAGGTGAACGAGAGCGCCTTGAGGGCCCACGTTCTCTGTTACGCCCTCAGCTACAATGTGAAGCCCTCCCGGCTCGTCCCATTCCGCACGTACTTCAAATGATACTAAATAGCGTGGTCCTGAACGAGACTCTATTTCCATGTGGCGAGCCATGTTTCAAACTCCTTATCGGGCAAGACTAAACCAGGTAGTGCAATCAACTTTCAAAATACGTCGAACCGCCCGGTTGAACGATAAATCTCGATCAGGCAGCCGGAGTTTATAACGTTTGCGGTGAAACCGGCACTGTTTTCCCGCTTTCGGTAACACTCCAGTCGTTTTTGAGTTTCGCAGACCAGTCATCTGGTACAAGATCCATATCCAGCGCTTCTCATTCTTCATCAGTTCTTAATTTTTCCAGAACTGAAAAATCTTCAAGTGTGGTGACATCCCCTGCGACAGTGCCGCTGGTGGCAATTTCACGTAACAGGCGGCGCATAATTTTTCCGGATCGTGTTTTGGGAAGCATATCCGAAAATCGTATCTCGTCAGGCCGGGCAAGCGCCCCTATCTCTTTCACCACGTGCGCGCGCAAGGCCGCGTTTAATTCCGGTGACGGACTGTGCGAGCCTTCAAGAGTAACGAAAGCAACTATCGCAGATCCTTTTAGCTCGTCCGGACGGGCGACGACGGCCGCCTCCGCAACTGCTTCATGCGATACGAGCGCGCTTTCCACTTCGGCAGTACCCAGTCGATGGCCGCTAACATTAATCACATCGTCAATGCGGCCCATGAT
>JBHEMV010000041.1:28948-29232 GCA_046262375.1 Pyrinomonadaceae bacterium | reverse complement strand
GGGTGTTTGTGCGCGGCGTGTGAAAACTCAGGCGCGTGCGCATCCGTTGTTGCCATGCACTTTGTTCAGTATCTACTTCCTCAATCTGCGCCAGTGCCTCGGCAAGTGTCTCGCCGCCTAATTGCCGCATCTTCAAATAGAGCAGTGCGGGCACAATCGACATCAACGGGACAATGAAGATATTAAAAAGCCCCGACACCTGTTGGTGGATGGCGTGCGAACGGTGTTGCCCCGTGTAGGCGCGCCGTTCGAATGGCTCACGCCGACGGAGATTCGCCCGATCA
>JBHEMV010000041.1:0-28938 GCA_046262375.1 Pyrinomonadaceae bacterium | reverse complement strand
GAACATCACCTTCATTGCCGTTCCCCGATGAGTCAGCGCATCTTGCGCTAGTTCCAAACCTATTAACAGGATGGTGACGACGATGACCGGAAGATGCGCGATGAAAGACAAACGTAGAAACTTGGGAAAGTATTCGCTGTAGAGTGCGAATGCGCGCCGGTAAAGCGAGTCGATGCCGTCAGCCTGAGCGCGAAGGGAGCTGGCAAACGCTGCCGCTGTAGGTGGACGATCTTCCGGTTTTTTAGATAGCGCAGTCATGACAACGTCGGCCGCGCGCTTTGGTACTTTCTTGCTTCGCTCGCGCAAAGGCGGTGGCGGGAGATTTATATGCTCCCGCATTACGCTTCCCGTTTCGCCTGCAAAAGGAGGCTGGCCCGCCAGCATCTGGTAGGCGATGACGCCCAAACTATAAATGTCCGAGCGTGCGTCCAAACGTTGGGCAGCGCACTGCTCAGGCGACATGTAGAGGGGTGTACCCCTTTGTGCTGATTGCAACCACTGACAACTGACAACTGATTGCTGTTCGGCTGTTTGCTGTTTACTGTCTGCTGTCTACTCTCTGCTACCGGCACATTTGCCACGCTCGAACGGCGTCGATTGAGAAAACAAGCATCAAGATCTCCAGAAGGAGGCTGTCTCTGATCCAGACGATTAAAACCAGCTCGAGTGCGCCGAAGACAACCAGCGAGCGTCGCAGGCCGAGACGCCGCGCTATAATAAATCCCACCACACAGCAGATGATATCGCCGAAGGAGTTGGCGACGGTGTCGCCATTGTAGCCGAGCGCGGCGGTCTCAGCTCGATATCGCTCGATAATGAAGTTTGTGTTTTCAAAAACTTCCCATGAAGCCTCTACTACGATTGCAAGTGTAAGCTGCCAAATCGGTCTCAACCGCGGCAATAGCCATGCGATTAACCAGAAAAACAGAAAGCCATGAAGCACATGGGTGAAACTGTAGGGATCGAGGAAATGTTGGGAGTTATCGGAACTACAAATCTCGCCCGCCCAGATCAAAAACCTGCCGCATGAACAAATCCACAAACGTCCTTCAATGCGAAGGAGAAGGGCCGTGGCGACAAACGCGGCAGCGATCACCAGCAATGGCCAAAGCTTCTTTTTATCAAACGGAGGCTTGGCGGACATATTGTTACCC
Source organism: Pyrinomonadaceae bacterium (assembly GCA_046262375.1). Taxonomy (GTDB): domain Bacteria; phylum Acidobacteriota; class Blastocatellia; order Pyrinomonadales; family Pyrinomonadaceae; genus PSRF01. The sequence goes on along the minus strand of JBHEMV010000041.1, from coordinate 27,784 downwards.
TAAGGAAAGAGCACTCCATCGACAGTGGATGAGTGTTTGTTGGCGCTTTGGACTTGTTTCAATCTTCTCCTGAGTTTATCCAATTAGTCCGAGTGCGGGTCCAGCCGTCGAGCATAATCGCGAGCGTACGCCGGGAATTCGATACCCGAAGGAAGGCGCGGATCAGCCACGGGTTCGCCGACAACAAGCCGTACGGGAATAACACCCGCCCAGACGTTGAGTTCATAGTCTTCTTCATCGTCAAGCGGCGGACCTGTTCGCACCTTAGCGGAAACTTCTGCGAGCGGTAGCGAGAGGACCGTCGTGGCTTTAAGTTCCTGGTCGTTTGGAGCGCGCACGTCATCCCATCTGCCGGGAATAACATGTTCAGAAAATGCGCGCAGCGCGAACAGCTTGTCTGTTCTCTCTTCAACCATTGATGCTCGTCCGAAGATTACGACGGAACGATAATTCATTGAGTGATGAAAAGCGGAACGCGCCAGCACGAGCCCGTCAATGAGAGTTACAGCCACACAGACGTCGACACCTTGCGCCAGCGTGCGTAGCATGCGGCTCACCTGCGAGCCGTGAATGTACAGCCGGTCGTCGACGCGCGCGTAGCCGGTGGGAATCACAAACGGCTGTCCCTCAACGGGGAAGCTGACGTGACAGATAAAACCTTCGTCGAGAATTCCATAAACGAGCTCGCGGTTGTAGACACCGCGTTTGGGCAAGCGTTTAAGTGTGGTGCGTTCGGTTGGATTAAATGTCGACATGGTGATCGGCAGTCGGTCGTCACGGGTTAGTAGTTAGAGTCACTGAATCCTAAGATCAGATTGTGAATGGATATGAACACGAGGGCAAGAGACACGGAGGTTGCACAAAGAAATCCACCTGAGTCCGCGCAAACCTCCAGGAAAAATCTACGAATGGAGCTCGTTCCGCAGATTCCCCTGTGCGTGTAGAATACGAACCGGACCCTTAATACATAGATGCCTTCAAAGTATATCCCACTGAGAAAGCTGCTTACGCGTGCGATCGTTATCGTAGTTGCGGCCTCCGTGGGCGCCTGCACGAATCGAAAGCCCGCATCCACCGAAGCGACGCCGGTGCTTTCCGGGCCACCAAACACGACCTTTCCGATGCCCCCACTAAAGGCACACGCGGAAATGGGGTGGGCATTAAATGACAGCAAACGTGCAACGCTTGCCGACTATCAGGGGAAAATTCTGGTGCTGGATTTTTATGCGACGTGGTGTGCGCCTTGTCGCGAGAGCATACCGCGGTTGATAGCGCTGCAAAAGAACTATGGCCCTAAAGGCTTGCAAATCGTTGGGCTAAATGTGGGGGGCCCGGACGATCGAATCAAGGTAGCTGACTTCGCCCGAGAACTCGGCATTCAGTATTCGCTTGGTTTTCCCGACAAACCTTTAACAGATCTATTTCTATCCGACGACCAGACCATCCCGCAAACATTCCTATTCGATCGACAGGGCCAACTAGTAAAGAGGTTCATCGGCTATCAAGAATCAACCGGGGCAGAGCTTGAGAAAGCGATTAAGGGGCAGATGACGAAATAGGTAATCGTGATTGTAAATAGCGGCTTTAACGTGAAGAGATTATGAGAAGCAGTTTGGAATTCCTGCCAACTCTGGCTTTCGTAGTAGTGATGTTATGTTGGTTTACATTTGCCGGCATCTTTGTTTTTCGCAAGCAGCCTCAGAGTCCGCCCGATCAGAAACGCGATCGAGGATCGATTATCGGGGTTGCCTTGCAGGGTTTATCGTACGCCATAGTCTGGGGAGTGCATCGACATCCGTTTATTCCAATTTTGTCTGGTAATGAGTTAATGGCAACCGCTACGGGACTCTTTGCGATCATGGCGGCATTGGGGTCTGTCTGGCTAATCGTGAAGGCCTTGAAAACCCTTGGCAAGGAATGGAGCGTTACAGCGCGATTGGTCGAAGGACACAAACTCGCGACAAGCGGACCCTATGCTTATGTGCGACATCCGATCTATTCCGGAATGCTGGGAATGTTACTGGCAACTGGCCTGGCAATCAGTCACTGGATAGCCCTTCTTGCTGGCATCGTGGTCTTTTTTGCCGGGACGAAGATTCGGATCCGAAGCGAAGAGAGATTATTGCACGGGGCTTTTGGTAAAGAGTTTGATGACTACTCGCACCGTGTACGCGCGATCATTCCCGGATTGTATTAAGCTCAGGATTGCAATCTGAAGTGCTAAACCTGGATTCTAAACTGAAATGAGGAAAGCCAAAATCCTGGCGACGTTGGGGCCCGCCTCGCGTGACCCGGTCGTCATTGAAAGTCTCCTAACTGCCGGTGCAAATGCCGTCCGCATAAACATGTCTCACGGCACCCGCGAAGAGAAAACGGAGGATATCAAACGCGCGCGTCAGGCTGCCATGATATTGAAACGGCCGTTGGCCGTGCTTGTAGATCTCTCGGGGCCAAAGATTCGCACACGCCAACTCAAAGATGGAAAGCCTGTCACAATCCAGGCAGGCGATGCTTTCATTCTTACTACGCGTGACATTGTCGGGGATGAAAAACAGGTGGCCACGAACTATCCGGATCTTGCTCGAGTAGTAGAACCCGGCAGCCGCCTGTTGCTTGATGACGGAGCAATCGCTCTGATGGTGGAGAGCACGACGAAGACCGATGTGGTTTGCCGCATCATCAATGGCGGAGTACTGGGTGAACGCAAAGGTATCAACCTGCCGGGTGTGTCCCTCCCGATCGATTCGTTGACGGAGAAAGACATTGAAGATCTCAAGTGGGCAGTCGGTGAGAATGTTGATTACATTGCGCTCTCTTTTGTTCGGCGCGCGGAAGATTGCTCGCGAGCTAAAACTCTCATTCGAGAAGCGGGTGGTCGTGCACCACTTGTGGCAAAGATCGAGAAGGCGGAAGCAATCGATCATCTCGACGAAATTATTGCGACCGCCGACGCGGTCATGGTCGCTCGCGGTGACCTTGGCGTAGAAACCAGCGTGGAGCTTGTGCCGGTTTATCAAAAGCGAATTATTGAGAAGGCTGTGCAGGCCGGGAAAATGGTGATCACCGCGACTCAGATGCTTCAATCTATGGTCACGAGTCCGAGGCCCACGCGTGCAGAGGCGTCGGACGTAGCCAACGCCGTTTGGGATGGCACCGACGCGCTAATGCTTTCGAATGAAACTGCCAGCGGACTTTATCCGGTTTCATCCGTAGAAACCATGTGCCGCATTATTGACTCCGCCGAATTGGGCAAAGCGCCGGCTCCCGACAAGATTACCAAGTGGGCTGGACGACAATCGGGCCGCGTGAGCCGGGCCCTTTGCGAGGCTGCTGCTTTTGCTGCGGAAGAGATGGGGACAAGAGTAACGGCCGTCTTGACCGAATCAGGACTTATGGCGCGCCGCTTGTCAACTTTACGTCCGGAACAACGCATCATCGCGCTCACGAACTCTCAGGAAGTACAAAATGAATTGGCTTTGATCTGGGGCGTCGAGTCGTTGATCGTTCCCCACGCGAGCACGACAGAAGAGATGCTCAAATCCGGAGAGAAAATTTTGCTGGAAAGCGGAGTCGTAGAGAAGGGCGAAATGATTGTGATTATGGCAGGTAGACTTTCCGGCCTCGGACTCTCAAGCTCGGTCACGCTATTTACCATTGGCGGGAAGACTGGGATCGGGTGATTCTTAGTTTCCCAACCAAGTCGCAGAACATCATTCAGCCCGCAGGACTTCGTGGATAGTGTCTTGTAGCGAGCTTTCATGCTTAGTCACGCCCGGCGCGTGCTGAGGATCCCGCCAATTGTCGAGTATTCCTACCTGGTGCACGCATTGGAGGGTGCAGGTTGGGGCACACCACTTCTCGGTGTTGTATTCCCGGTCGAAGTCTGCCATCGAGTATTCCTCGAGCGGAGTGCCGGGATAGCCGCGCTGCTGAGAGCACCAGTGAACCAGGCCTTCTTCGCAGATATATAGATAGCGGGCGCCGGCACGACAACGCCAGTTGTAAGGTTTACCTTCCGCGATGCTGTCCTGAAACCAGTTGAGACGTGCGTGGTCTTTATTTCCCAGCTTTTTCACTTGCTGGAAAACGTCTTTTTCTTTTGCCGCAAGCGGCTTCAAGGTGCCATCGTTATCATGGATAACGCCCACGGTAGTAGAAAATCTTAATTCGACGGCGCGTCTCGCAACAGCAAGTGCATCTTCAGGATTCTTGATTCCTCCGCCTATTACAGAATTGATGTTGACGTGAAAGTCAGCATACTCGGAAAGATAACGCAGCTTCTTATCGAGCACGCGCAAGCTCTTTCGCGAAACTTCATCCGGTTCAACGTTGTCTATGCTGATTTGCAAATGCTCGAGCCCGGCTTTGTTCAGACGCTTGATGCGTTCGGGCGTGAAGTAGTAACCATTAGAGATGAGCCCCGCAATCATTCCGCGAAGACGGATGTGATGAATGATGTCATCCAGCTGCGGATGCATCATTGGCTCGCCGCCTGAGACTGTAATAATGGAGGTGCCGAGGGATGCGAGTTTATCTATCCGGCGCTTGACGATCTCCGCCGGGACAGGCGAGGAGTTGTGATCATACTCATTGCAGTAACCGCAAGCCAAATTACAGCGGCGCATCGGAATCAGATGCGCGAGGACGGGATGGCGAGTGGAAAGCAATGCACGGCTGATGAAGCTTGCATGGCGAAGTTTTAATTTAACGAATTTGCTTTTTCGCATCTTGCGGAAAAATCATGACCTGCCGAAGAAAGCTACAGAGCTAACCCGCGTTCATTTGCACCGAAGGATAGGCGACAGAGCGCAACAAACGCAACTCCGAGCGGCCGTCAATCGTTCGGAAATAGAAAGGGGGCTCTGATCTACGATCTCAGAGCCCCAGGGCTTGATTGTACAACCTTAACTTAACCCTTAACGATCTTTACTTTTGAATCCAGTTTGACGCTAAATTCTTCAGAGGAAATCTTCAGATTTCGTTCGAGACCGCTCAGACGCATAGTAGTAGCATCGTCGTTTTTCTCAACGATCTTTGTCTGCACCGGCATGCCGGAAGAATCAACCCAGATTTCGGCATACTTAAAACTGGAATTACCCTTGGGCACGAGTTTCAGATGGATCGTACTGACGCCACCCCACAGGGTTTCTTCGCGCACGTCCTGAACGGGTTGAAATCTTGACTCAAGCTGTTGGCGGGTCATGTACATCATATCCAAAACACCACCAGCCTTATTGCGGCTCGACTTCGAACTGCCCACATAGGCCATTCCCAATCGCGGCCGAAACAGCGTGTACTTGCCATTCGAGACAGCCAGAATTTCATGCTGCGGACGTTGCCATTCAATTCTTACTGACGCGTCGCGCCCACTTGAAGGCACATAGATCACGATACCGCTGTAGCGTTCCGCATCGCGAAGTTGAGCATTGTACTTCTCCATGCTGAGGCTTGCTTTGAGTGATCTAAGCGACTGCCGGTTACGCTCCATCCGGTTTAGAACCGAACTGACCAATCCCGCGCTTTGCCCATTTGTAATGGGGGAACTAACGATAAGACTGCCGAGCAGCACTACCAATAGAATGACGGGGGAAACTAATCTCTTCATATAAACTCCTCGTAAAATTAAAAAGCCTTCTTACATGACCCCTTGGTAAAACCTTGCAATTATAAGTGATGACTAGCGTATGTCAACCTCATAAACTTTAGGCTTCCCATCCTTGTCAATTACCTTTCGTACGCCCACGACCTTTATGTCCTTGCGTCCCGTAAAAGCCCGCACTCGTTGTTCCACTTGACCCCTATCCTGTGCGTTCTCAATAAGTTCCGGACCAACCAGCAGGGTTGATGCAGTGGGGCTTTGATGCGCAATTGAGCTGCGCCGTTCGCTATTTTCGAACCAACTTTTGGGTGTCAGAAATATGAAAATAAGGATAACAACGCAAAGTATGTCCCACTGCCAGGTGTTTCTGGCGTAATTCCAAAAAAAGAGCTTGTTAATTGCGCTAAACAATGATTATGCGGCTTTCATGAACGAATTGAGCAACTACCACGCCAGATTCTGCTCTATCGTGAATCCAATCATTCTAACGTGGGAAAAATATCCTGTAAATTCGTTATTCAGCTGTTCACATCTGGACGCTTGTGGCGGGTCCGACAATATGACCGTCGCGCATTTGTACTATGTGTCGGCACATTGCTGCGGCTTCGGGGTTATGAGTGATCATGACGATGGTTTGATTGAACCGGTAATTCAATTCCTGAAACATATTTAAGACCAGGGCGGAATTCTCAGAGTCAAGATTGCCCGTCGGCTCATCGGCTAACACAATCGCGGGCCGCGTTACCACCGCTCGGGCTAAAGCTACGCGTTGCTGTTCGCCGCCTGAGAGCTCCAGAGGCTTGTGATGCAATTTGTCTTCGAGACCGAGCAGCCGCAGCACTTCCCTGCGACGCTGCGGATCCTCACCTCCGTTACCATGAATACGTTCTGCGAGACGCAGGTTACCTTCTGCCGTGAGCGTGGGGAAGAGGTTGAATCGCTGAAAGACAAAACCAATCTTACGACGTCGAATGTCAGTCCTCTTAGCATCGGAGGCGGCAGTCAAATCCTCACCATCGACAATGATTCGCCCCGTGGTCGGGGTAAGCAGCCCTCCCAGCAAGTGAAGCATGGTTGACTTGCCGCAGCCGGAAGGACCCATGATCGCCACGAACTCCCCCTCGTGAACCTCAAGCGAAACTCCCCGAAGCGCGTGCACATCAACCTTGCCCACACGATAGGTCTTAACCAGATTCTCAGCCTTTAGAATCGTTCTCATCGCCCTCGATATCCGATTAGTTAACCAGACTGCGCAGAACGCGGATAGAGCAGGTTAGCCAGGATGCCCGATGTTAATACAGGCAGCCGTTTAATAGCTACCACTCGAATCTGGTTTATGGAGTAATGGCGGCTTTATTGCGTTGGCGAGCGTCGAGATCAACCTCAGGGAGTTGCCATCTGTTTTCCAGAACAAAGGCTTCAGGTCTATATTCTCGATCGATTTCAACTGCGGCTGGGGTTTGGTAAGTTATGCTGAGCTTGTATTGATCGTGGGGCCGAGTTATTTCAATGCGCGCAGGCAATCGGGATTGCGCTGTCTCGCCAAAAGGCTTTTCATCCCAATAAGAGACATCCGTTATCAGAAGACCGCCATTATCGAACGACTGCAGACGTGCCAAACGAATACCATTAACTCGGTCAAACCAAAAACGTCGCAACAGGCGGGCCTCACCGGCAATCGGCTGCGATAGTTCTTCCATAAGATAATAACCCCTGACAATACGTCCACCTCGCTTGGCCCGGGCAGAGTTGTCCGGTTCCTCCTGGTAAAACTCGCTTCGAACGTAAGTTAGTCCGCTTTGTGCAGGGTCGGGAATGGGAGTAAGCATGAGCGCGTCAGTTAGATGCTGAGGCCGTAAGTTGGAAAGCGCATTCACAGTTTCTTTCGCATTCATCGTCCCTTTCTTGGGTTTTTCAGAGGCAACCTTTCCGTCCATGTCTAGCTTTTCGTAGGTCGCGCTATTTGTTCCTTTTACAAACCGACGATATTTTTCGTCGCCTTGCAACACTGCTACTCGAAACATCGCACCATCGGAGGTCATCTGCGCGATGTCTGTCGCAATGAAAGGAACCTGAATCACCAGATAAATGTTTCCGGGTCGTTGGATCGTAATAGTACCGTCAGCTTGCCGATATTTGTCGGCAATGCCGGCCTCGGCAAAGGACGTGTCTTCAAATACAATGTCGACTTTTCCGTGAATTGAACGAAGTGCAGCCAGGCGATTGACTTCGTTAGTCAGCCGGGCACTATTCGCTTCAGCTAATGGGGTCAGTAGCTGCGGAACCTGGACCTTCTTGTGCGTGCCGAATATTCCACACCCACTCACAAAAATCGAGGCGGAGATGAGTATCGAAAGTAGTGACAGCCGTAAGAACGGGCGGGGTTGAGCAGCAGTTAAATTCGGCATGAAGACGGGTCTCGAGAAAACTCCACAGAGTTACAAGGCTCCTTAGACTTAGAGGCTCAAGCTAACAAAGACGTTTTTCGTTGTCAACGCGCCGCTTTTTGACGCTTCAATGTGATGCAGTATTCAATCGAACGAACACCCCTCTTTGATCACTTTGTTAATCAACAAGTCGAAGCGCGCCTCCAGCTTCGGTGCTAACTCCTATCCTGGGTTAGTTCGCACTGATCTAATCAAGCACCAGGCTTGGCTTGCCAAACCTGTGCCGCAATTTGTTAATGGTCTTTAAAACTTGTGGTCTGCTAACAAGTTTGCTCTCGAGCTTACGTTTTCCCGGAATATCGAGGAGCATTATCCCGAGCAGGATGGTAAGGATTCCCTGGCCAGGCACTCCAGGAACAGACATCAGAATCCCGAGCGCTACCAGTAGCACGCCGAGGACATTTTTCGCGAATATACCCAGGTAACGAACACCTGGAGAACGATCTGTCCAGAAGTCCCTTGGATGATCCTTTCGAAAATAAGTAGCTGGAAGTTTGACCAGGATGAAAGAAGCCACGGCGAGACTGATCGTGAAGGTTACCAGGAACAGCAGGCCGGCCAGCAACGCCTCACGCAGAGTAATCAATCCAAAAACGAACGTCAGCATCTTCTCCTTAACCCATCTGACTCTCTACGGTTGAATCTCGCTTCGAGCGTCGATCAGTGACTGTAAGGTTTCGCTAACAACCTCATGCGCGATTGCGGGAAGCCGGAAGTTTGCCTCGTGGACAACTTCCCAGAATTCATCGAGTCCCCTGGCGCCGGCATGTTCGAGCGCATAGGCTTCGACCAGCAAGTCAATCACGTCTGCAGCCTTAACCAGGCGAGCTTCCAGACTGTCACGCTGTTCATAGTCCTGATAGAGAGTTTCATATTCTCGCTCAGCCGCCCCTAAGCCGCGGATGATATCTGCGAACGCCAGGGTTTCCGCGCTCTTGCGCGCACCCGCGCCAAAGTAGTTGGCAGCTGTTCTCGGCATGTCACCAACTCGTGTTTCCGCCCAATCGTGCAGCAGAGCCATTCGCAGAACGCGTTCTATATCAAGATTGAGGCCACGCGTCCTGATTTCATCTGCCAAAATCATCGCTGTGACACCAACTCCAAAGGAATGTGCGGCTACCGATTCGGTTCCATTGGGTAAACCGCGAAGCCTCCACCCAGTACGCTCAAGACGTTTCAGGCGCTGAAGTTCAATTAGAGTAGTCAGCATGATTAGGTTTCCCTTGATACTTTAGCGCGCTGCCGTCTGCCGCCACAAACACGTTGACTGATACTTGGCCGCTTCTTCACGCAGCCGAGGTTGAATAAAGAAAAGCGGTGGCGCGAGATCTCGCGTCACCACTTGTGTTACAGCATCGCAGTTGTTATTTAAATCTTTGCCTGGCGAGGCACACTTTGCAAGTATGTTGCAAATGGGTACTAACGGAAAGAGGTAATCGCTAAAGGTACTTTAGTGCCGATCTTCCGGATTGTATCTGCGCGTTCCGAGAGTTCTAATCTAACAGGCTGGGTGCTCGCAACCGCAACCTATTTCCAGCACATGAGCCTTTTCGGCATTCTCGCAGTACTCGCTGCAATATTTGCTGTCCTTTTCAGGCGGACAATCGCAGGCGGGATGCGCACATTTATTTTCTTTGTTCTCAGACATAAAACAACCCTGCTTTCCAGTTGGTTTGTTCCTTGAAAGATATCCTAAAACTCATAATTTTACTGGTCAAGGATTGATGGGCTTCACACTTTTCAAGGCGCTTCCCGCACTAATATTGTTCGCTGAGTATTACCCACCGTGAGCACCATCGGTTTATCTATTTGAATCGGGTGCTCCTCTCCATCAACACTAATTATCAAATTCAAACCGAAGCGGCTTGCAGTTGCTGGCGATTCGATTGTATTCACTGGCGTGACGTTCGGGGCGGCTCGGGGAAGCAGGTTAGTCACGACGATCCGCCACGTCGCCGGCGCACAGCGAATGCGAATTCCCGGAGTATCCGTTTCAAATGACTCATCCACGGCGAGCGAGTCGGCTTTGAACAAGCCTTCTCCGCAGCGGATGCCAGAACCATCGTAAAAAGTAACCAACCCGGAAACGAATGCGTAAGAAATAGCGCCAGAGTTTCTTACCACCATACGAATATTAGTAACAGGAGAGTCAGCTGCGCCGTTGAGGGCCGTGGTTCGTAAAGTGGCCTCAAGTGCCGGCGCCCCACCGCCGTCCAGCGCCACAGCCACTTCGCTGAGTGGCACACGCCTTTCATTTGAGACTGCCGGTTGCTGTGCCGCCACGCAGAAACTGCTTAGACAAACTACCGCACATACCATAAGAGGTTTCATTTAGTATTAGTCTCCTTGTTCAGCTGGCAAATCGCCTGATTGTCATTTTTCGCTTGTCGTTTTTCAATTCTAGTGCCCAACGTGCTCACAATCAATAGAGCAACTTGAAATATCCTTATGAGCTGTCAGATTGCCAAGGCAGCGGCATGCCCCCTTCCTAACTTGAGATTTTTTGACTTAATCAGTTTCTTTAGGTTTTGAGAGCTTCTCAAAACAAAGGGGCAGTCAAACCCGGTAAACATCGCTCAACGAAGAATAGCTCAGGGTCAGGAAGGGGGCATGCCCCCGCTCTTAATACTTCTTCTCAAGAGCCATAGCCCGCTTCTCTGAAGAGTTTGGAACTACGTGGACTCGAGCCGCGGTAAAAAGGCGGCGCCGCGCGGTAGGATGTATCCGTTTGCTTCTCGACCCACGTTATCAAGAACATCGTTCAAGGAACGAGCAGGAATCATTCGCATTCGTCTCACCTCTTCATCCGGCAGTTTAGACACAAGATAAACCTGGTAACGCTCTGCCTTGGTGAGCAAGGACCAGGCGGTCTGCCCATTTACTTCGTAAGCGTCACGCAGCCGAGCCTCAAGGGCGCGCGAATCCTTTTCCGCAAACCATTTTAGAAAAGTCGGCTGCCCCAGGCCGTCAGGGCATTCGGCCAGCAAAATGATTATGGCTCCATCCGTGCAGGCGTGCGCAGCCATGTCGAGAGCTTTATGGGCCTGAATTAGATTGATGTCATAGGGTGACCCACCACAACTGACGACAACAATTTCACGTTTTGTCTCGATCGGTGTCGAGTGATTGGCGAGATAAGCTTGACACCCCGCGCGGTGGGCGGCCTGCCAGTCGCCGGCATAAATGCGTACAGCTCGGCCTCGATCGTCGACCACGCTATTTATGGAAAAGCGTGGTTCGATCATAGCTGCAATCCGTTCACATTCTTCGTGAACGGCGTTACCCTCAAGCAAACCAGTGCCAACTCCCGCTCGCCGGCCACCAGTTGAAAAATTGAGGGCCAGCATGTGTGTAGCCTCTATCGTTCGCGCGGAAGCAAGCCCAGGGCAGATCGATTTGCGACCGCCGGTAAAGCCGGCGAAGTAATGGAATCCAATCGCTCCCGTGACCAGCACGTGAGAAAAATCCTTCAGTGCACGGTTTACCTCGACTTGCGTCTTGCGGTCTGTCGTCCCCAACAAAACCATTTCTGAAGAGTCGTACGCGGAGTGGTCAATTATTCTTAGACGCTGGGCAATGAAGGGGGTGAGCAATTCGATCTTCTCGTCAGGTGTGACCGGTCGATGTATACCAGTGGCGAAAATGATTGCAAGATCCGCCGGCGACACTCCGATCTGAATCAGTCGCCGCACAAGAAGATTCAGTATTTGGGCGCTGGCAGTAGCACGGGTGGCGTCCGACACTACAATCAATACGGAGTCGCCAGCCGAAAAGAGATCCTCAAGCGGAGGCGATGCAATAGGCGCATTCAAAGCTGCGCCAATTTCGACGTCAGTTAGAGGCCTATCATCGGATGAATTTCCCGCGAGAACCTGATAGCGAGTTTCCTCGAACTGAAAGCTTATCGAACCTTTTCCGTAAGCTAGTTGTATTTTAGCCATCGCCAACCGGGTGGATGGTTAATCAAGCACCCCAGTGCCTGTCGACATCCCGAGGTGTTCCTGCGTGTGTCACAATCCAAAATCTACCAGCCCGCGCTCAATAACATGCAAAGATGCAAAGTCGGTCTCACCCGCGGTGCGTGCCTCCGCGAGCCATTTACGAAGCTGACGAGCTTCTTCCGAGGAGGAAATGCGGCACGCTCCGGTCAACGCAAGAGTAACTAGTGCATCAGGCGCGCCGTGTGTGACGAGCGCCGCTTGAAGGGCAGCTTGTTCGCGAAGATCCAGGGTCAGCAGAAGTTTGATTTCCATCGAACAGATACCGAGAACTCTCACTCAGAAATGAAAGTTAGCACTACTCCTCAGGCCTTTCGGAGGGACGCACGATAGGTGTGACTGCTGGTTCCCCGCGTCGAAAGTAGAACATCGTGTTTCAGATTTTATCGAGAGACTGCGTAATGTCGGCAATTATATCGTCAGATGCCTCAATACCCACCGCAAAACGGACAGTCGCCGGCGAAACTCCAGCTGCTCTGAGTTGTTCGCTTGAGAAACCAGCTTGGGATGAATAAATTGGATAGCTGGCGAGCGTCTCAACGCCACCCAGTGAAGGAGCGGTTTTCGCGAGCTTCAATGAATCAAAAAGCTTCTCGACTTCCTGCTCGCCGCCGAAGACATCCATCGCTACGATCCCGCCGAATCCCTTCATCTGCCTCTTGGCAAGCGCGTGTCCGGGATCATCCTCCAGGCCCGGATAGTAAACTCGGGCAACTTTCGCATGCTGGCTAAGCGCACGCGCCAGACGGAGGGCGTTATCGCATGACGTACGCACGCGTACATCCAGCGTCTTCATTCCTCTGGAAAGAAGGTAGGCCGCGGCGGGGTCAAGTGTAGTTCCGACCATTACTGATGTTTGCCGCACAAGATCAATGAAAGGTTTACTTCCCACGACAGCCCCTGCGGTCAAATCCGAATGTCCTCCCAAATACTTGGTCGCGCTGTGCATTACAGCGTCAATTCCATGGGTAATGGGTTGCTGCAAAACAGGTGAGGCGAAAGTGTTATCAACCACAGAAAACAGTCTGGCCTTCCGTGAAACTTCAGCCACCAGTTGCAGGTCAACAATTCGATTCAGCGGATTGGCGGGAGTTTCAAACCAGAAAACGCGCGATCGCTCCGCTGCAAGATCCGGCAAGCGAGGAATTTCATCGAGGGTGACAAACCGCGAACGTATTCCAAACCGGCTAAGAACCTTCGTCAAAACCTTAATCGTGCCGCCATATACAGAATCGCAAGTGATTACCTCGTCGCCCGCTTCGCACAGCGTTGCCAACGTGCAGAAGGTCGCTGCGGAACCGGAAGATGTAACGACACAGCCTTCGGCGCCTTCGAGTTCAGCGATTTTTCTTTCCGCCTCGGCGACCGTCGGGTTGGCGTAGCGCGAATAGAAGTACGCTTCTGTCAGTTCTCCGCGGGCATACCGGCGCATCTCTTCAAAATTTTTGAAAGCAAAGGTGGCGGAATGAAAGACAGGCGAAACGACCGAGCCGAATGGCTGTTCGTCGGCACGTTCTCCTCCATGGACCGCAATAGTGGCTTGAGACAATTTAATGCCTTTTGCTGAACTGTCTGATCCCATGAGCCGAATTTCCCCAAAGGATGGAGGGTGAAAGCGGTCTAAGCTTAACAAATTAGACAGTCGCACAACAGAGTTGTCTGCGCTACGGTCTCCCAAAAGCCTTCAGGGTATTCGGCGAATCTTGTGACCAAACAAAAAAGAAGGCCACTCGCGTAGCCCTCAAAAGATGCTTAGGTTGCCGACTGACTTGCTACAACGCCGGTAGACCTAAGGCGCTATTGAAATCCCTGTAGAGTTCGTTATATGCACGCACCTGGTTTTCCAGAAGCTTAGGCAGTTCCCCAGTTTCGTTGACATTGACTATCGCATTAGCATTGTTCAGAAAAGCGGCATGTGCGTCGAGTGTGCGCAAGGACGGCGATAGGAGAACGAAGAACATGCGGCGACGTTGCGCCGGTCTTAGAATGCTGACCTCGCGTGATACGAAAACACTGCCCTGTTCCGCCGGATCAAATCTCGAATCGAGAATTACCACGTCTAACTGATTTTCGCGCATGCGTTCGACAGCCTGCCTCGTGTCCTGGGCGACAAAAACCTGGTAGCGATTTTCCGCCAGCCCGCGCGCGATTGATTCGCGGCTCTCTTCAGGCACACAGACCAGTGCTTTTCTAGGATCCCATGAAGGGCGGCCATTTTGTGCTTTATGGCCTGCAACTCTTGACTGAGTAAGCAGACCGGATAACAACTCAGCTAGTTTCTCTGTTGCTGACGAATCGTGAATAACGGCATTGTCCTTTTGCTCAAACTCAAAAAGAGGAGCGGGCGTAGCGGGTTCGAAACGGGAAGGTTCAGAGGCGGGCGCTCCGCCAGGCGCGCCAGCGCTTTGTTCGACGGCTGGACTGGACGAGCCAGACTCTACGCTGGTGTTGCACTTAGGACAGCGAATTGTAAAAGGACGAGAGCGGGCTTTCTTCTCATCGATTTGTAGCCGCGAAGAGCATTTTGGACAAACAATAATCATGGCAGGTTTTAAGTGTCTACTTAGTTTTGGAATCTGGGTGAAACTTACTCAATCATGCTCAGCATAGATCCCGTATCCGACACCGAAGGCAAAGGGACACTATTGCGGGCGCGCTGCAGATATTCTTCTGCGTCGGTTACCCCTTTCAAAGTGAGAAGCAGATTGTTTGGATTTGTCGCGAAGGTTAATCCATCGTCGAGGGATATCGTCCCGTTTTCAACCAACTCCCTAATTACAGTGTCAAAATCCTGCATGCCATCCAGCTTTCCGTCTCGCATTGCGTCAAGCAAAGATTTTCCTTCGGTTTCACCAGCTTCGATGTACTCACGAGTACGCGGACTTGCTCGCAGGATTTCGACGGCGGCAATCCGACCCCGCTGATCGGCGCGCGGGATTAATCGCTGGGATATGATGTAGCGGAATGTCTGCGCCAAACGCGTCCGGATAACCGGCTCTTCGTTCTTTGGATAAAGACCGATTATTCGATCCACTGTTTTCGACGCGTCTATGGTGTGAAGCGTTGAAAGAACCAGGTGGCCTGTCTCCGCTGCTTCGAGCGCAATCTCGGTCGTTTCAAAGTCTCGCATTTCACCAATGAGAATCACTTTGGGCGCCTGCCGCAGTGACGCTCGCAATGCTGAAGGAAAATCCTTGATGTCATGTCCGACTTCGCGTTGATTGATCGTTGAGTTTTTATGCGAGTGCAGATACTCGATGGGATCCTCAATGGTGACGACATGGTAGTGCTTCTTTTCGTTTATGATGTCGATAATTGCAGCTTGAGTAGAACTCTTACCTGAACCCGTCGGCCCGGTCATCAGTACTAGTCCATTTCTCATCTCGGCGATTTCGGAAAGTTGCTCAGGAAGACCGAGCGATTTCAGGGTCGGAATATCGGTGGGAATAACACGCATTACGATGGAGTAAACGCCGCGCTGTTGAAAAATATTAACGCGAAAGCGGGCGCGAGAAGGAAGCGAATAACTAAGGTCAGTAGTCCCAGTATTCGCCAGCCGTTCAGCTGCGTCAGCATTCCCCTGCATCAGGGTCATCGCAATGATCTCAGTCTGGTAAGGCGTGAGTTTCTGCGTCCCCAGTGGTTGCACAGGAGTCAGTTTCCCGTTGATTTCTACCTGGGGAAGCTGACCGACTGAGAAGTTAAGGTCGCTGATCTTGTCTGAGACGAGCAGCATTCGCTCGATAATAGGCGGCAGATCGAAGAAACTCATTTAAACTGTGACTCCGAAGAAGATGTGATAGGAGCGAGGGGGATTTGACGGGGCAGGCGTGGTAAGCCCCAATGGCTTAAGGATTCTCGCGCATAACGATGCTAAACGCAAGTAAATTATGTTGTTGTCGCCAAAAAGGGAACTACAAATAGGTACGTAGGCGACTTATCTGAGTAGAAAGCTGTCCGGGTGACGCCCATAGGTCACTGATTACGGCTACTGCATCGGCGCCAGCATCCAGGACGTCGTGGCTATTCTTGGTTGTGATTCCCCCAATGGCGATAAGCGGGATTTTGCCGATAGCCTGGCGTATCAGCCGTAATCCTTCGAGACCGAGTGGAGGATAGGGTGTCCGCTTTGTCCTGGTCGTGAAAATCGAACCAATAGCGATGTAGTCGATCGGCAATTTTGCCGCAAGGCGCGCCTGTTCAGGATTGTGTGTAGAAAACCCAATAATGGCGTCGGAGCCGAGAAGGCGTCGTGCAGCCTTTGGGGGTAAGTCCTCCTGGCCAAGATGTACACCATCAGCACTCAGCGCGAGCGCAATATCGACGCGGTCATTGATTATGATTTTTACACGGCGTTCACGCGCGATCTGCAATGCCGCCTCAGCCTCTTTATAGAATTCACGCGGTGAAAGAATCTTTTCCCGCAATTGAACCAGACTTACTCCATTTTGGGTAAGCTCGGATACTTGTTCTGCGTGCGAGAGTCTAGAAACTTCTCTATCGGTAACCGGATAAAGCCGGGTCCTGGTGAAGGCGTCAAGGAAGACCGAACTCATATTCTGGGTCTCAAACTTCTTTTCGCTTTGGACGTTCATTGGGCCGGAGCACTCTCTTACGCAGGCGGATATTCTGTGGGGTGACTTCCACCAGTTCGTCGTCGCCAATAAACTCAATTGCCTGTTCCAACGAGAGCTCTTTCGGAGGCACAAGACGCATCGCCTCATCCGCCGAAGCAGCGCGCATGTTGGTTAATTTCTTTTCCTTTATGGCGTTCACGTCGAGATCAACAGCCCGCGCATTCTCACCTATTATCATTCCTTCATAGACTTTAGTCCCAGGACGGATGAACAGAGTTCCTCGCTCCTGTAGATTGAAGAGCGCGTAGGTCGTGGTTTCTCCCGTGCGGTCAGCGACCAAAGAGCCGGTAGAACGCCCACGCAAAACCCCTAGCCAATCGTCCCAGCGCAGGAACAAGGTATTGAGGAGCCCGGTGCCCTTGGTTTCAGTCAAGAACTCATTGCGGAATCCGATCAGCCCGCGGGAGGGTGTTTCAAATTCGAGCCTTACGCGACCTGTTCCATGATTGACCATCTTTGTCATTTGCCCTTTGCGACGTCCTACAGCTTCCGTGACGACCCCGATAAACTCTTCCGGGCAATCAATCACAACCTGCTCAATCGGTTCGAGAGTACGGCCGTTGCTTTCGCGTGTAATTGCCTCCGGCTTCGACACCTGCATCTCATAACCTTCGCGCCGCATCATTTCAATCAGAATAGATAGTTGCAATTCGCCCCGCCCCGATACTTTAAACTGTTCCGGCGACTCAGTCTCCTCGACGCGGATCGCCACATTGCCCAGAATCTCTTTGTCCAGCCGTTCCTTCACCTGGCGCGAAGTCACAAACCGTCCGTCCTTCCCGGCAAAGGGAGAATTGTTAACTCCAAAAATCATCGAAATCGTGGGTTCATCTACGGCGATAATCGGGAGGGGTTGGGGATTGTCAACCGAAGTTATCGTGTCACCAATCTCAACATTGTCGACGCCGGCAAGGGCTACTATTTCACCAAATCCAGCACGCTGAACAAGCTCACGTTTCAAACCTTCAAAAGCATAAAGCTGCGAAACGCGCACCTTTTGAAAGGAACCGTCAGGCTTGGCAACCGACACCTGATCCCCGATTGCAATCTCCCCCGAAAAGATTCGTCCAATGGCCAACCGGCCCACGTATTCGTTGTAATCCAGATTTGCAACCAGCAGCTGCAAAGAATCATTTCGGATTTGTTTTGGGGTGGGAATCGTCTCCACGATCTGCTCAAAGAGAGGCTGAAGATTCTTGGAATCATCAGCAAGAGCTTTTTTTGCCGTTCCCTCACGCGAGATAGAATAAAGAATAGGAAACTCGATCTGCTCATCGGTCGCATCAAGGTCCAGGAAGAGCTCGTAAATCTCATTCACCACTTCTTCAGGCCGCGCATCATGGCGGTCAATCTTATTGACGACCGCGATCGCTGGTAGGCGCGCCTCCAAAGCCTTGCGTAGAACGAATCGTGTTTGCGGCAGACAGCCTTCCGCGGCGTCAACCAACAGCATCACTCCGTCTACCATCTTCAAGACGCGCTCAACCTCACCGCCAAAGTCTGCGTGCCCGGGTGTGTCCACGATGTTGATCTTCACGTCCCGGTAATGTACCGACGTGTTCTTCGCCATAATCGTGATCCCACGCTCGCGTTCCAAATCCATCGAATCCATAACGCGATCACGAACCTGTTCGTTTGCCCGGAAAGTTCCGGACTGTCGCAACATAGCGTCCACTAGAGTAGTCTTTCCGTGGTCAACGTGAGCGATGATCGCAATATTTCGAATGTCTTTTCTTTCCGAATTCATTATTCCCCTACACAGATATGATCACGCCCGAATGGCAAGCGAGACGAAATCAAACATCTTATCATTTCGCGCTCGAGAACTCTCGCGACGAGCCTTTGCGCTTTATCGATAAACAAGCCTCACAGAAAAAAGTTTCATCCCTCATCTGAAGGTTCCTTACTCAGGCTTAGTCATGCCCATTGCTCCGCTTTGACGCAATGCTTCATAAAGAACTATGCCTACGGCAGTCGCAAGATTGAGACTGCGGACTTTTGGATTGAGCATGGGAATTTTGAGGCACCTATCCCAATTTGCGGCAAGAACATCTTCAGGCAAACCGCGCGTTTCTCTCCCGAAAACCATGCAGTCGTTGGGGCCGAAAAGCCAATCGGCATAAGACTTTTCCGCCTTAGTTGTCAGGTATAAAAAGCGAGCATCAGGTAGGAATTCGTGCAGGTTTTCCAGATTTGGATGGCGACACAATATAACCTCCGGCCAATAATCCAGCCCCGCCCGGCGCACTGCTTTGTCATCCAGGCGAAAACCAGTGACGCCTACGATGTGAAGAGGAACCTTATTCGCGGCGCACAAGCGCGCGACATTGCCGGTGTTAGGGGGAATCTCAGGTTCTATAAGTGCTACGCGAATCATTGCGGGTAAGACCCAGGGATTGCTGAAGCCGACCTGTTATCTCGTAGATAAGAAATCGCAGGCGAGGATGCAAAAAAAGGAAATGCTCTGAAACATACAAAAGGAACGACGAGATTCACTTGAAGTCCTCGTCGTTCCTTTTGAAAGGCCTTGCTGGCCTCAGAAGTGTGTGTGCGCCAGTTGAGGGTTGCTGTTGTAACGTACTGGTCCGAGTTATCTCTTCTTGGCTGCCTTCTTCGTGCCTTTCTTTGCTGACTTCTTGGCGCCACCCTTTTTCGCTGCCTTTTTTCCACCTTTTTTAGTTGCCATTCTTAGTTGCTCCTTCTTTTCAAGATTTTAAGTTTTCAAGTCTGACCACAAGATGCTGTGCTTGCTTCTGTCTTGTGGGCTAGAGTAAACAGCGCACAACATCTTGCTATATAAACGTAAATGCCCACGATGTCAACAACTATTGCTGTTATGGTGAAAAATAATTTGCCGTGGGTATTAGTTCTGATCACTGCAAGGCGAGAAGATCTTCTCGCGACCGATCGCAAAATAGTCTTCTTCTCGAGTGTCGTTCATCGACGACAGTCGCTATACGTGCAGGGCGAATCGTGCATTGTGGTTGTTTGGTCTGTGGAGGGATGAGCGCTCTTTAGTATTAACTTAAACGAGTCAGAGCTGTCACCTGAAGAGAGGAGTGAAGATCCATCCCGCATGCTGATTAATCCCGTAGTAATAAATTACAGAACGACTGTTGCTGCGACTGGCGGCGCCAATAAAAGGTGCTGTCGAATCAGCATCATCACCGGGGGACACATCAGTTAATGCTATACCCATGGTGGGCAAAACTGGAGGGGCCATAAGTTGTTCTACTGCTTTAAGTTGCGGGTCGGTTGTGGCGGGCCTGAAATTTTGTGTATACAACATTAGGGACCGCTGAAAGTCGACTAAAGCTGCTGAGCGTGGACGAATCAATCTCCATTCACTTGAATCGGAAAGAGGATCGCGCGAGGCCGATGGTCTAAGTATCTGAACCTTCTTGGTACCATGTGGCACGCCCTCAAGTAGTTGATCGATCGAAGTGGGTAGTGCAGCATCGCCTGTGCCGACCCTGCGTTGCTGAAAAGAATAATAAATACGAATTGCATCCGCCACTTGTTCTCCGCGAAAGATCGTTTCCATCTCTCGTTCGCGTTGAGCCTGCTGACGAATGCTCGGTGCGGCCGCCATCGCAAAAAGGGCGAGCACGGTCATTAGCGCGAGGAGGGCAACAAGAGTATATCCCGCCTCGCACTGTCGCTCCGCGCTTGCCGAGCCCCCACGACGCGCCCTCGGAAGGTTCACAGCCGCAGGCCATATCTTGTGGTGTGGTCCACCCTTAAGGTTCATCGTCTTCACTCTCTACTCTGGGCATCGGCCGTTGCATCGGGTTGCCTTTGTCCCCCTGGTTCGTTAGGGGAAGCGTATGCTTGATTTTCAGATTCGTGTCGACAAGAACTAGCTCCTTCTCGGAAATGCTTGTAACGCGAAACCTTCCTCCGAGAACGTCACCGCGCTGAACGGTCAGCGTGTCCTTGCTTCCCCTGTCTTGCAGTATTGCCGTGTCAATGTGGCGAACAGTGCCAATAATTCCGACGTAGGTGTAATTAGGTATTGGCGGCGCAGCAACGTTAAGCGTTGCGGTATTTGAGTAAAGCGTGCCGTCAGGGGACCGCAGCATCACCTGGCGCCCACCCGGAGTCGCAATTACTCCCCCGGGAACCTGCGCAGAAAGTTGCTGTGGGCCGAGGTATCGGGTAGGTAGCTCGTTATTGTCGATCAAAACTCGCGTCTGAGGGGTAAATTTGTCTCCAGTAAGATCCAGCTTAAAGTCACCGGTTCGAGCGTAAACGGTGGCCGGTGAAAGGTTTGCAAGCAGGACGGGAGGAACGGGAGTAGGTGTCGGCGTCGGAATGGAGGCTACAGGCACGGGCCGCACGGGGGCTTCATAATAGACGAAGATATTCCGCTTGGCTTCCGGAGCCGACACCTGAGAGTTCTGGTAGTTAATCGGACGCAAACGCTCCAGCATCTCTTTGGTCAAGTCGACGGCCGTTGGTGGTGGAGCTTTGGAGGCCGTAGTACGCGGGACCGCAGAGTTGGTCCGGTTGCCGGTGGTGGTACTTTGTGTCACCTTTTTTGGAGTACCACCAAAACCGAAAAACGCCCACCAGAGGAAAATGATAGCAACAATTCCCAGCAGCCCTGCCAGGATCAACTTTTTCCGTTCACTCGGATTTTGAACGTCGACCTTCTGCATAAAAGTGTTCAATGTGCGGCGGAGTCGTATGCGGCATCTCCGGTAGAGCTACGTTGGAAATAGGTTGCCATTTCCAATCGCAAGCTCACCAGAGCTCCACGCGCCCCGCCAGTCGAGGTTCCTTCAGGCGAAGGCGAACTAGTTGTTTCGGTTGCTCGCTCCAACTCGACGCTGTTGATAATCACAAATTGCTTATTTGTCTCTAAGTCACGAATGAACCGACGGAGGTTTTGATATTGCCCTTCGACCGTCAGGCTGATAGCAATACCTGGATAGATGCTTTGCCATTTCGTGGTGCCAGATCTTGATCCACTCCTTCCCACCTTCGAGCCAGTCGCTTCAAGCGTCATATAAGTGGGTCCAGATGTATTCCGTAATCCATTTCTGCGCATCAGTTGGTTAAGACTCTCGTACAATCCCATCCGACCTTGATCTGCACCGACCAGTTGTTTGCCTTCGAAAGCCTCGAGACTTTGCGTGATACTTTGAACAGTTGCCTCTGTGCTTTGTCCCTGTCGAACGAACTCTTGCGAGTTTCGCAACTGACTTTGTAGCAGCGAGCGTTCCACTCTAAGAGCTTCGAGACGAGAACGTGCGGGCACTAAAAAATAAAGATAGGCCACAATTACCAATACTAAGATCAAAAGACTGCCGGAGAGCCCGATAAGCTCGGCAGGGCCGAGAACCTGCCTTTGTCGGGACAAATTGAGGCGATGAAGCTGAGTTCGTATCTGACCGCCTCTGACCGCGCGACGAGTTGGGGCCGGTTGTTCGCTCATCGACCAACTCCTCTGGAAACGTTCTCTGCTGGCTCTACGGAAGCCAGTGATAGCGCGTCGGCGGGAACACCCGCTCGTGGTCGGTACACGACAGATAGGTCATACTCGGCGCCGCTTTCTCCACGCCCCCGCTGCAAATTCTGCGAGCGCAGCTCGGCATGGAAGACGCCCGCACGATCCATTTCCGCGATCATTTGGGTGATCGTAGGTGGACTTTTTGCCACCACCGTGAGCTCCAATTCGGCAAGAGTTTGTTCGCCTGTGGTACTTACCCCGCGCACCGCTATTCTTTTGACTCGCACACTTCCCGGCAGCGCAAACTCCAGATCAGCTAACAGACGCGACCAGGAGAAGTGTTTGCGATCCACGAGCGCATGAGCAGCATCCAACGTCTGCAGTTGCTCCGGTGTTAGAGAATTCTTCACAGCCTCAGCTTGTTGACGAAGAGTCTGTGCCTGTTGGCCCAAGCTGTTGATGTCGTTCTGTATGGAGTAGGCCTGAGCTTGCGCCTGCCTGGTACCCCTTATTATGAAAATGAGACAGACGATAGAAATAAAAATTACGGCGGCCGTTACCGTCCACGGCAACGCACGATTGTTGAAAGGTTTAGTCGCCAGGTTGAGTCTAGTAGGCATGGGTTCCAGAAAAGATAAGAGCAGGACCTCTCGCAAAGTTACTAAGGCAGCATACACGCCTCAATTAAGAGGGCGCAACCGAGCCCGAAACCGAGCTGAGACCCTGACGTTTACACGCTGCCTGGCAGCCGGTGTTTCATAAAATGGGAATTCGGGCGTAAAAGGAAAAAGTATTACGTATCCCGCCTGGGAGGTAAGGGCCCTTCCGTTATGGCCAGTGAGGGGCGGTAAGCGCAAACACGGTTTCGGCCGCTTCGTTTGGCTCTATATAGTGCGGAATCGGCCAGCTCTACCAGGTGAATCGGATCGGTGGCGTCGTCGGGAAACGCTGCGACACCAATACTGATGGTGATCCGGTGCGTCGTCTGGCTATCCGGCGAATCCATACGATTCACGGGGAATTCGTACTGCTGCAGGGCAACGCGTACTCGCTCGGCGGCTACGAGACCCTGAGCGTAGTTTGCGTCGAGCAAAAAAGCAGCAAATTCCTCGCCGCCAAACCTGGAGGCAACGTCGCCTGCTCTTAGAGCCTCCTTAATTATACGGCCGGTTTCCTCCAGGGTGTTGCTGCCAACAAGATGTCCATGAGTATCATTGACTTCTTTGAAGTGGTCCAAATCCATCATCAGAACGCAGAACGGACGCGCCTCCGCCTCGGCTCGGGCAGACTCGCGCCGCAGTTCTGAAAAGAACGATTTGCTGGTAAGCAATCCGGTGAGCTCGTCGTGCGCGAGGAGTCTGTGGATCTGCTGTTGAAATTCGCGATCGATTTCATCGAGCATATCGAAGCGGAAAAGATGATCACCAATAAGGATCTTATCGCCGTCGTTAAGAACCGTCTCAGTAATCAACTCACCATTTACCAGCGTACCATTGGTTGAGCCGAGATCAGCGATGTGATAAGAGGTCTGATCGCTGTCGGCGTCTCGTTCGCTACTAATGCGCGCATGAAGGCGCGAGGCGCGTGAATCGTTAAGTCGGACGTCAGCTTCCAGAGCCCGGCCGATAATAACCTGGTCTCTCTCCAGTGGAATGGGCACAGCCATCAACTCCCCGCCAAGGGAAACCAGTGCCGGCCGGCGTTCTTTTTGAGTTGACTTTGCGTCCCTGGCAGTGCGAGTGGGCTGTGTTCGGCCGGATCCGTCTTCGTTGGAGTCTTGAATGGGCATTCGATCTGGGCTTTGGGGGCGACCAGTAGGCTCAAGGCCTCTGAGTAAAACTCATAGATTCGCTGACGGAGTATGTTAACGCGCTGATGGTGCTGTAGCAATAAGATTATGGAAAGCCTCGATCGACCAGGTACACATCATTGGGACTGGTAAGGTCGCTTGTGACGTTTGCAGCATGCTTCTATAATTGCTTTCAAAGAAATGAAACACGTGGAACTAAAGAAAGGTGGGGCGAGCGGGGCGCAGCAAAATCGCAAGGGCACCCTGGTGAAAGAACCGCCGAGCGAGGCTACGTGCTCATGGTCTAACGAGGGTCTTTCCGTTGAGCGCGTTGCGGTGGCAAGCTTGCCAACGGCGTGGGGAGACTTTAAGATCGCCGGCTATCGATCACTCATAAGTGGTGAAGAATTTGTAGCCCTCATTAAAGGGGAGATGCTCCGCAATACGCCAACTCTTGTGCGCATTCATTCTCAGTGCCTAACTGGCGACGTGTTTGGTTCGACGAAGTGTGATTGTGGCGCGCAGCTTCATCGAACGATGCAAATGATTGAGGACGAGGGTCGCGGCGCCATTGTTTACCAGCAACAAGAAGGACGCGGCATCGGAATTCTTAATAAGATTCGAGCCTATGCGCTTCAGGACGAAGGGGCAGACACAGTAGAAGCAAACGAGCAACTCGGACTGGCTGTCGACTTGCGCGACTATAAGCAATGCGCAGAGATTCTTTTCGACCTGGGGCTTTGCCACGTCAGGGTTATCTCAAACAACCCGCTTAAGCTTCGCGCGCTGGAGGAAGCCGGGTTAAAAATTGTAGAAAGAGTATCGATTCAAGTGGAGCAGCCGGAAAAAGCCGGCGCTTATCTGCGAACGAAGAAAGCGAAGCTGGGTCACTTGCTAGATTTCAATTTAGACACTTCCGGCTAGTACTTTCCTTGCAACCGACTTTCACCACATACCTCTATGTTTTCGCTGCCTTGTGGTCAGACTGAGATTTCAAAAAGAGCTCCAGGGAATCGGCGGCTTCTCTGTACCGATTCTGCTTGCCATTAAAGTCGGGCTAATTGCCAATGTACTTCCGCGACCTTGCCTTTCGCCAACTCGTTGTCATGCTTAAACGAGGCTTCGGCCTGATCCAACTTGCCAGCTCGTTTGAGCGCCATGCCCAACCACAGAGAAGCAACAGATTTGTTGTATAAGGCACCAATCCGTTCGCAAACTCTAGCGCACAGTAAAAAGGGCGGGCTTTGGTAAGCCCGCCCCGAAAACCCGCTTCGATTTTGCTTTAGAAGTCCACGCGGATGTTCAACTGGATGAGACGCCCATCCTGTGCGCGCGTGCGAACCGACCGAGTTAGTTCAGAAATACCGCCCCGTCCCTGCGGGTCAGTCTGATAATTGTAGTTCAGTGATCCAAAGTTACCGTTCAAACCGGCGTACTGCCCCAGAGCCGTATGGTTAAAGACATTGAAGATGTCCAGGCTAGGCCTGATCCTGACGTTCTCGCCAATCGCAATCGGTCGCTCGATTCTCAAGTCAAGATTGTACCGATTCTCAAAAGGCCACGGATTGCCCTCAGGCACCAACGCGATCGGCTTAACCACCCCACCGAGCGCGCGTAACTGAGCCTCGGTGAAGAGACCGGCGGCGACTAGTTTCTGACCAGCCGGCGTCAACTTGCCAGCGAAGTTCTGGTTGTAGGCAGTCAGAATCTGGTTGAGTTGCGCGAAGCTCTTGATGTCGCGACCAAGAGCGCCAATCTGTGTGCCAGGCAGCAATTCAGCACGTGCGCTGGTGCTGGAGATACCACCATCGCCATTAAGATCGGTAGTAAACAGAGCATTGGAGCTGCTGAACGAGTCAATGAATGGAACAAACAGAGACTGCGGTGTCGCAGTTCTGAACGTCCAGACTTGGCCGAGTCTGAACCCGCCAATGATGTCCATGTTGATGCCCGCGCCAAAGATGTGCGTGCGGTCATTGCCGGTAGGGCCGAAATCATCGTTGATGTTGATGTTGTTTGTGTTGTTATTGATGAACTCAGTACGCCCAGAGCCGCTGGTTGCTTCGGCACGCGCCAGAGCATAAGAGACCGTGTAACCCATCTCACGGACGAGGGGGTGCTCGCCGAGGCTGAAACGGTTCATTGTATCTCTTGAAAACCGTCCATTCATCAGCACCTGCAAGCCATTGTAGAGCGAGTAACCGCCACTCATGATGCGGGCGCGCGTGATGTTTGGCGTGAGACCAGGAAAAACTGAGTCACTACCAAGACCAAACGTACCTATAGTAGCTGGCCTTCGTCCCAATGCCTTATCGAACCTATTGATGTAAGCGCCGAGTGTTATTAACTCAGCGACGCTAGTAACATCCTGTTGGCCTAGAACAGTAGCGACTCTGGCGCTTGCCGCGGTACCACTAAACGTATCGGCTGAGCGGCGGCGCTCATGGTCAACGAGCAGGTACGGCAAGCCCACGCCTCTGTTCCTCACGTAATCGATGGCGATTACATGATTGCGGAAGAGTTCCCGCTGAATGCCGATGTTGGTTTGTATCGAATAAGGAATCCGGTAGTCACCGGGGAAGATACCGCCAAATGTGACGCCACCCGTATTCTCAAACTCAGACGGTCCCTTCGTCGGATCGAACTTGAAGTTAGTATAGGCAGCCTGAACGGCTAAGTGAACCGCGCCGATAACCCCCACCACGTTTCGGATAGGTTGACCGGATAAGCAACTGTAATCACCTCCGGCAACATCCGCAGCAGTGCAGCCGAGACCAGCCGGGACGGGCACTACAATTGGCGCACCGTCTGGTCCAACCACGTCCGAGAAATCGAGCGCCGTCGGACCGATGCCGGGCGGCAGACGAGCGAATTCATCAAAGAGCCCGTTGTTGAAGATGTTCATCTCATAGGCGCGAGAAATACCGCCACGGATGCTGGTCTTGCCATCTCGGAACACGTCCCAGTTAAAACCAATTTGCGGACTAAAGGCATCTTTCGGGTATTTCGCCACCGCCCCCTTTTTCGGACCATAAACATTAACAATGGTCAGCTCTGGAGTGCTACTAGGCGGGAAGAACCCGCTGTCGTATTCCCACCGCGTGCCGAAATTAAACGTGAAGTTGTCGCGAATTCTCCAGGAGTCGCCGACGTACAAGCCGGTGCGGTGGTTAAGGCGACCGCCATGATCCAGACCGTGGGCCGGAGCGGCGGTAAAGAAGCCTGCGTTGGGACCTGTCGAGAAACCGTCAAGCGGGTAAGCGAGCGGATCGCTTTGCTGCGACGGCGGCAAGGCCGCTTTCGTCGTTGCATTGAATAGTCCGCCAACTGACAGCGGGCCGGCGAAGTTCGCGAATCCACCGAGGAGGATGTGGTTGTACTCCCCACCAAAGCGAAACGTGTGGTTGCCGCTAACATAACTGCCGTCGTACTTGATCTGCTTGTTATCTTGATAAGTCTGCTGCGGAGCCAGGCTGTTCGGACCGGCTTGGAAGCTTCCGACACCAAGGAAGAAGGGGAAGCCTTGCGGCGTTAGCGGGAATTTGAAAGTCAACTCCTGGCTCCCGATGCGATTATTGAAGTTGACATAGCCGGCCCGGATGCTGTGAGTCAGGCGCGAACCAGTCACGTCGAATCCGATCACGTGGGCGTTCGTCCAGTTCACGTTCTGGAACGGCGACGGGCCGCTTCCACCGGTGGAGAGGTCATCGTTGTAGCGATGGCTGTAGAACAGTCTCGCGTTGTCGGTGACGTTGTAATCCAGGCGGTTGGTGAAGTAGTTAAACTTGACTGGCAGACTATCCGTCAAGTTCAATTGCGGGAAATCGGTTGATTGGGTGACATCCTGCACGGCTTGCCG
>JBHEMV010000040.1:18456-29935 GCA_046262375.1 Pyrinomonadaceae bacterium | reverse complement strand
GAGGCGGGAAACGCCCGCCTATAAACCACTCGGCGGCGTTTGAGGAGGCACGGAGAAGAGCCGAATGGCTTGTCGCCGTGTTTGGCAAAGGGAACGTTTATGCCGAGTTGCAGCGCCATTTCAATCGAGAAGAAGAAGCTCGCAATCATGCGGTAATTGAAATTGCGCGACGTGTGAATTTACCGTTGCTGGCCACTAATGGCGTTTGTCATGCAAGCCTCGTCCAGCGCGAAGTTACGGATGTTTTTACCTGCATCCGAAATCATGTGCGTCTGGAAACTGCCGGCCGGTTACTAGCTTTAAATTCCGAAACCCACCTTAAATCGGCCATGACTATGAAGCAGCTTTTTAGCGATCTGCCTGAAGCCATTCACAACACAGTTGAGCTTTCGTCACGTCTGGAGTTTACCCTTGAAGATCTCGGTTATGAGTTTCCGAAATATCCGGTCCCCTCGGGTGAGACGATGACGTCATTTCTGCAGAAGCGCACGAAAGAGGGCGCCCGCCTTCGTTACACAGGATTGAATGGTGCGCCCAGGTACGAGCAAGCGCGGCCGCAGCTTGAACGTGAGTTGGCGCTGATTGAAAAGCTCAAGCTGGAGGGCTATTTCCTAATCGTTTGGGACGTGGTCGAGTTTTGTCGTCAACAGGGAATTCTGATTCAGGGCCGTGGCTCGGCCGCAAACAGCGCCGTCTGTTATTCGCTGGGCATAACTGCTGTAGATCCCATAGGGATGGAACTTTTGTTTGAACGCTTTCTCTCTGAAGAGCGAGGTGAGTGGCCAGACATCGATCTTGACTTGCCGAGCGGCGCTCAGCGTGAGCGCGCGATTCAATATGTTTACGAACGATATGGCAAGTTGGGCGCGGCGATGACTGCAAACGTCATCACTTATCGTGGTCGATCGGCTGCACGCGAAGTGGGGAAGGCCCTGGGTTTTGATGATGAGACGCTTGGTCGACTTTCCGGGCTCGTGCACACCTGGGAATGGAAAGATCCAAAAGATACAACCGAGCGCCAGTTTCGCGATGCCGGACTCAATCTAAGAAATCCGCGTATTAAAAAGTTCTTTCAACTTTATGGGATGGTGCAGGATCTGCCGCGGCATCTGGGCCAGCATTCGGGCGGTATGGTTATTTGCCAGGGCCAGCTCGATTCGGTTGTGCCGCTTGAACCGGCAGCAATGCCTGGGCGCGTGGTGCTGCAGTGGGACAAAGAAGATTGCGCGGACCTGGGACTAATCAAGGTTGACTTGCTGGGGCTGGGAATGATGGCAGCGCTGGAAGATTCGATTCAATTGATTCGCGATGTCTATCAAGAGGAAGTTGATCTGGCACATCTACCGCAGGACGATCCGGCTGTTTACGAAGCTTTGCAAAAGGCAGACACGATCGGACTGTTCCAGGTTGAAAGTCGGGCACAAATGTCGTGTCTGCCGCGACTGCGCCCGCAAAAATTTTATGACATCGTGGTACAGGTGGCGATCATCCGCCCCGGCCCGATTGTGGGCAATATGGTCCATCCGTATTTGAAACGCCGGCAAGGCCGCGAGCCGGTCGTTTATCCGCATCCTTTGCTGGAACCGGTGTTGAAGCGAACGCTCGGGGTGCCATTATTCCAGGAGCAGTTATTAAAGATGGCAATGATTTGCGCCGACTTTTCCGGAGGCGAGGCTGAGGAGTTGCGGCGTGCCTTTGGCTTTAAACGCTCCGAAGCGCGCATGAAGGAAGTGGAAATAAAACTACGGCGGGGCATGGATCGTAATGAAATTCCACGCAAAGCACAGGATGAGATCGTGCAATCGATCACATCATTTGCGCTTTATGGTTTTCCTGAATCACACGCGGCCAGTTTTGCGTTGATTGCTTATGCCAGCGCTTATTTGAAGTGTCATTACCTGGCGGCGTTCACTGCAGCAATCCTGAACAATCAACCGATGGGTTTCTATCAGCCGTTTACGATCGTCAAAGATGCGCAACGCCATGGCTTAAAAGTCAGGCCGATTGATGTGACCGGTTCGGATTGGTTGTGCACGATCGAAACAGACAGGGAACAGGGGAAAGGGGAAACGGGGAAGCGGGGAATGGGGAATGGGGGAAAGGGGAGAAAAGAAGATAACAATATGTTGGAGCCATCGTTCTCTTTGCGACTTGGCTTGAGATACGTGAAAGGTCTTAGTGAACAATCAGGGAAGGGGATTGTGCGCGAGCGCCTAAAGCGCGCCTTCATTAGCATCGATGATCTACGCAACCGCGTGCCTGAACTGCGGAAGGATGAAATGAGGAAGCTGGCAGCGGTAGGTGCGTTGAATTTCATCCAAAGCGACAAGAGTCCCAAACATGATCCCAAGAAAAGTCCAATGTCCAATGTCCAACGTCC
The DNA here is from genome assembly GCA_046262375.1 of Pyrinomonadaceae bacterium. GTDB lineage: Bacteria > Acidobacteriota > Blastocatellia > Pyrinomonadales > Pyrinomonadaceae > PSRF01. The sequence goes on along the minus strand of JBHEMV010000040.1, from coordinate 27,555 downwards.
AATGTCAAAAACCAAAACGGGCGAACAGACATTGGACATTGGACATTGGACATTGGACAAACAAAAGGACATTGGACATTGGACATTGGACTTGGGAGTTCACCGTCGTGACGCGTTATGGCAGGTTGAACGAGTCGCGCGACCTGCCGGAGAACTTTACACGGAGCTCCACGAGATGGACGGAAACTCGCCTTTGGCTCCTATGACCCGACCGGAAAGAATGGACGCCGACTTTCGTGGCATGGGACTAACGATTGGACGACATCCGGTTGCTTATCATCGAGCTGAATTGAATAGGCTTGGCGTCTGCAGCGCCATCGATATGCAGCAGATTCACAATGGAAGCGTGATCAAAGTGGCGGGCTGGGTAATTGTCCGGCAGCGTCCCGGCACCGCAAAAGGATTTGTGTTTTTGACGCTGGAAGATGAAACAGGAGTAGCAAACGTCATTATCACCCCACAACTCTTCGATAAATATCGTTTAATTTTAGTTGACCACCCTTTTCTTCTGATCTCAGGCACGCTGCAAAATCAGGACAATGTTATTTCTATTAAAGCAAAAAATGTCAAACCGCTTTCATTCAATGTGGCAGCCGCGCCGTCACACGATTTTCATTAATTGGACCATCGTTACCCGCCCGTACCTGTGTGAACTTAGCGATTCCAAAAGGACGGCTCAAGCCCCGCCAATTTGCAGGTAAGGAAGGGTGGCTTGCCCCCGCTCGAGCGCCGACGGCGCGACCTGGTTGCGTATTATCTAAACCGGGTGTCATGAAGAAGGGAATGAGTGGACACACTCTCAGGCTTCTCCTTAGGGTTGGGGAAACTTGGAGATAAAAACTCAAAAAACCGCATCTCGACAAATCGCCACGATCACAGCAAGGTAGTTGATCTTCATTGCACACTTTATTCTGGGAGGCCTCTGGTACTCTCCTCTGCTCTTCGGAAATAAGTTTCTCCAGATTATCAATTGGTCACCGCAACAACTTCAGGAAATCGAAAGCCAAAGCCATGCGAAAGAACTGATTATTGCCTTCGTCTGTTCAATCGTATTGGTTTATATCCTCGCCCATTTTGTTCAGTACACGAAGGCCACGACTGTCGGTGCCGGAATTCAAACGGCGTTTTGGTTGTGGTTGGGTTTCATCGTGACGACGCAGTTAGCCACGGTTCTCTTTGAGGGAAGACCGCTCGGCCTTTATCTGATAAATATCTCTTATCAGTTTGTAGGATGCGCGATTGCAGGGGCGATACTTGCCATCTGGCGACCTCGAGAAACGAAAGACGCTGTAGCTGTCCCCTAACTAGGTAGGCATACTTACGAAACCTCGCGGTGATATCCGCAATGGGCGAGCGGTTTGATAGCGGTGCGGTGGCACTATCTTTTAGGAGGCGCGGTAGTGTGTCTGCGAAAAGTATCTTGAAAGCTGCTTAGAAAGGCGTACACTTTGGCCTCAAATGTCAAAGGCGCTCATCGGCGATCATTCTTGGGCCGAGATGGCGGAGGGCCAGAAGATTGAGGCTGTCATTAAAGGGCACGCGACATTAAATCAGATGAGCGAGGGCTTGCTTTACGGTTCGGAGAAACTACGCACCGCATGCGAGGAGTTTCTGGCACATACCGGCCCATCCTTTGACGATCTTCCCGTCGAAACCAACGAAACCAACTCCATTGAAACACCTGAGCCGGAAAATAACGATTTGCCCAGGCGCCGCGTAAGCAGAGCGAAGAAGCCCACCCCCGTCTCGACGATCAAGCACAGATTTGGCTTGCCAAAAGGCTTCGTGCCCCGCTTGCAACGTAACGGGCGAAGCGTCCTACTTGAACAGAACGTTTACCGACTTCCAAATGGGCAAGAGTTCATTCCTTGTCTTCCCACCGGGACCCTCGGGGGACGCCACCTCTATGCCCTGCTAACCGTTGAACAATACTTGAAGGGCAAACGAGGTTCGGTTTATGTTCGAACCGACGGAAGAGTTTTCGACTACAGTGTGGACAACGGGCTTCCGTTAGGCGACCTCTTCGATACGGGTTATACAACCTACGACCTCGAACGCACCGGGCGATATGCGCCTGTGCCGCGGCGCAGAAAGAAGAAGAGTCAACAAACAAAAGTCCGGCGCGCTGCCGCTGCAGGTTAGCGCACATTATCACTTCCGATTGGCGGGTCCGCGTTCGGGAAGTTGAATTTTTTGAACTTTCCTCATTTCAGTTTCAAGCGGGTATTCAAGTTTGGGGATGACGCATGGGGGAAGATAATTTGGATAAAAATCCTCGTTTTGATCAAAGGCCGTGGGGAACTTTCACAGTGCTCGATGAGGGAGAGGGTTTCAAAGTAAAACGAATTGAAGTCTTCCCCGGGAAACGATTGAGTTACCAGAAGCATTCGCAACGGGCTGAACACTGGGTAGTCATTAAAGGAACTGCAAAGGTCACGCTCGACGACCGCGAGATAACGGTAGATACAGGTCAAGCGATCGACATCGCTATTGGCTCAGCCCATCGGGTGGAAAACGCCGGTCGAGAGCCGCTGGTTTTTATTGAGGTACAAAGAGGTGCGTATCTTGGTGAAGATGACATTGTGCGTTTGCAGGATGATTTCGGAAGAGTTCCTGATACGTGACAGGTGATAAGTGACAAGGAAAAACCGATTACGTTCTAATCCTTCAACACAATTTATCTAAATCCACTGGTTAGACCTTCACGTAGGACTGCAATCTGTACCGCAGCTTGGCTCCACGGATTGCGGTGGCGCGCGGCTTTGCCGACTGCTGTGAGGAAGGTCTGTGACTGTCTGTGACCTTCCGCCAACATCTACGTACTGAGGGAAAATGCCCTGGATGTGCGCATAGGCCCTATTAAGTAAGAGGGAACAAAGTTATTTTTAATCTATCATTTGTCATTCTCCATTTTGTCATTGCTCCAAAGTTTCTCCGCGGGTCCAAAGTTCTCCGCGCGCCGTTTAGATAGGGCACTTGTGCCCCGCCGCACGAGGCGGACAAGTCCGCTTTCTAAACGATGCGCGGCTGTGGTAACGCCATTTGTCTGATCCAAAAGCGATAAATGCCCGTTTGCGGTGGGGCACAGCCACTACCGCACATCAGGTGGCAGAGCCGAACAGTTCACGAATGCGTAAATGCGGCTTCATGTACGGGAAACCATTCGGTCGACTTCTGCGTAAACGAAACAAAGCTGGGTAGGTAGTCACATAGACAATAGTCAAAAGAATCAATGTCAGATTTCGAAGCAGTGGAAACTAATAGATCTAATGAAGCGGTCGCGCCGGCCACGGATTCTAATGCCGCGCAGGGTTTCTGGTCCGCCATCCGGGAGTCTCTACGCGGCAGTCATCGCGACTACACAGAGGGACCAGTCGGACGGTCAGTCATTCTGTTAGCGATCCCAATGGTGCTCGAGATGTGCATGGAGAGCATCTTTGCAGTGGTCGACATTAAGTGGGTCTCTTATCTCGGCCCTGACGCTATGGCAACGGTGGGTCTTACGGAATCGTTGCTGACCTTACTTTACGCGATAGCGATCGGTCTTAGCATTGGAGCAACGGCCACGGTCGCGCGAAGAATTGGTGAACAGGATCCCAACGGAGCGGCGCGGGCGGCGGTTCAGGCGATCGCGCTGGGCTTATTTGTATCCATAGGCATTGGCCTGATAGCGGCTCCCCTCGCGCCGAAATTACTTTCGCTTATGGGGGCGTCGCCCTCTGTGGTTGAGCAGGGATGGGGATTCACCACGGTCATGCTTGCCGGCAACGCCACCATCATGATGCTGTTCATGATCAACGCCATCTTTCGCGGAGCGGGAGATGCCGCAATCGCAATGCGCGTGTTATGGCTGGCAAATGCCATCAATATTGTGCTTGGCCCATGTTTTATATTTGGCCTTGGTCCATTCCCGAAACTCGGCATTGTCGGCGCGGCCGTGGCGACAAATATTGGCCGCGGGACTGGAGCGCTTTATGCTTTCAGCCGGCTGGTCCGTTCGGGCGGACGATTTGAAATTAAACGCCATCATTTTCGGCTCGAGCCTGCCATTATGGCCCGCCTCGTGAAACTCTCAGCCACAGGAACGTTCCAGGTGTTTATCGGTATGGCAAGTTGGATTGGCCTGGTGCGCACAATCTCCAGTTTTGGTACTGACGTGGTTGCGGGTTACATAGTGGGGATTCGCGTCATCCTTTTCGCGTTACTGCCGTCCTGGGGTATGTCCAATGCGGCGGCAACCATGGTGGGACAGGCGCTGGGGGCAAAAAAACCGGAACGTGCCGAAGAGGCAGTGTGGAAAGCGGGTCTCTATAACATGATCTTCCTCGGCTGTGTAGGACTGGTATTTGTCCTTTTCGCCAGACACATAATTGGATTATTTACCACCGATCCCAATGTGGTGCCCTATGGAGTTGATTGCTTGCGCATTGTTGCCTACGGATTTCTTTTCTATGCCTGGGGAATGGTGATTACGCAATCGTTTAATGGCGCAGGCGACGCCTGGACCCCGACGATCATCAACCTGTTTGTCTTCTGGCTGTGGGAACTCCCGCTCGCCTACGTGCTGGCAATAGTGTTTGGTATTGGACCGCGAGGCGTCTTCCTCGCAATTACGATCGCGTTTTCAACCCTGGCAGTTGTGAGCGCGTTGGTCTTCAGGCGAGGAAGATGGAAGACGCGAGTGGTCTGAACGCGTGTCGATAGCTCGAGCTGGGCGTGAATGTGACGATCAAAGCCGCGCTAGGGTTCCTTCCTGAAAGGGCAGGCGAAAAATCCTTCCTTCAAACTCTGCTATCCAGAGCGCGGTCCCATCCCACGCCAATCCACTAGGACGGCGTAGTGATTTCAAATTGTATCGCGCGGTTACCTGGCCGTTAGAGGGATCGATGGCAGCGAGCAGTTGGTCTTTAACGTGCCAAAGCTGTTTGCCGTCCCAAGTCAGACCGTGGGTGCCATCTGGCGCAGTGCCGGGCGGGAGAGAAAATTGTTGAATTACCTCGCCTGTTTGCGGGTCAATCTTCAACAGCAGTTGAGTTTGTGAACTGCGCAGTCGGTAATTGAACCAGTGCCAGGCCATCCATAGATGAGTTCCGTCAAAAGTCATCCCCGAGTAAGACTGGCTGGCGCGGTGGTTCTGTTGCTTACCTTTAAAGATCCGCTCTACTCGCCACGTCGCAAGGTCGATTGAGCCGAACGATTCTCCATATGAACCGGAAACCCATAGCTTTCCATTTGCGAAGCAAAGTCCGCCGGGACTTTCGAAAAGGCCTGCCACTTTCCTGATCGCCTGGTGTTGTTGGTTGCTATAACTTGCTGTCCAGCCATAAGTCACCGGATCAAAAGTCGCATAGCGGCCTTGACCATGGTAGATAATCGCCCAAAGTTTCTCTCCGTCGTAAACGATATCGCTAATGCGTTGAGGTAATTCTCTCGGAAGGTGAGTGATAAGTTCGAGCTTCTCCGTAGCGGGCACACTTGTTCTACTAAAACTTACGTGATGCCGGATCGCCGAAATTGATCCTGAACTGACGGACGACTTGTGCACACCTGGTTTCGCAGTCGCGTGCGGTACCAGGCAAACACCCAAAAGCAATATGAGAAACTTCATGGCGAATTCCTTGGTGCGAACGTGGGGTCAGTATAAGTGATAGATTGAGCCTTGAACAGAATCGCGCGCGTCGCCAGTGATGATAAGCGCAAACGCTCACCTAAGAAGTAAGGCAAAACCGCGACCAAATAAAACACGTGGCGCTTTGTTTGGCTCGGTAAGGCAGATGATAGACTAAGCGGATATTTATGAAGGCGACGATCATGAAATTTGGTGGCACGTCTCTGGAAGGCGCAACCGCTTTCCAGAATGCCGCTCGACTTGTTTCTGAACGCCAGGCTCGACGACCGGTTGTAGTTGTCTCCGCCATGGCCGGCTTTACCGACGCGCTAATTGGCTCTGTGAAACAAGCGTTGAGTGCCGGGGCGGCCAGCGGTGCCGGGACCCTCGAGAAGCATTTCGATCGTCACTTAAGGGTAATCGACGTGCTGTTGCGCGATGAAGCCCCACGGATGCGCAAGCTCGTGGACAAAAGTCGTAGTGAGATTCTGGAACTGCTGAAATCAACGACCACCAACACTGATCAGGATCATAAGCGACGCAGATTTGCGGACGTGGTTGCTTCTTACGGTGAACGACTATCGGCAGCGATGCTCGCCGCTGTGCTGGTAGAGAACAAAGTGTCCGCCAGGGATGTCGATGCACGTCAACTCATCATCACCAACGACGAATACGGCTGTGCGACACCTTTAATAGATGAAACTTTCCGCCGCACTCAGGAACAACTGAAACCGTTAATCGAATCGTCGTGCGTTCCGGTGCTTGGAGGTTTTATTGGATCCACTATGACCGGAGAGACGACGACGCTGGGACGTGGTGGATCGGATTACACGGCCGCTATCATCGGAGCTGCTTTGGAGTCCGAAGAGATTCAAATCTGGACGGATGTACCCGGTGTGCTCACAGCAGATCCTCGCCTGGCGCCCAAGGCGCGCACAGTTCCTCAACTCTCGTTCGAAGAAGCAGCCGAGCTGGCCTACTTCGGGGCCAAAGTGCTTCACCCCAAGACGCTGCAACCGGCAATTGAACGAAACATTCCAGTGCGCATTTGCAACTCGCGATCCGAGGAGAGCGGAAGTACCTTAGTCGGTGCCGAGACGGAAAAGTCGCCGCAGACGGTAAAAGCCATTGCACATAAAACCGGAGTCACCACTCTGCAGGTGACCTCGGCCCGAATGCTCGGTGCATACGGATTCCTGCGAGCGATATTTGAAATTTTTGATCGGCATCGTACAGCGGTGGATGTTGTGACAACTTCTGAGGTCAGCGTTTCGTTATCGCTTGACGACGTCAGCGCCTTGCCGGGAATCGTTGAGGAGTTAGAAAAACTTGGCTCCGTGAGTGTCGAAGAGAAAAAAGCGATCCTCTGTATCGTGGGCGAAGGATTGCGTAACACACCGGGGATTGCTGCGCGTGTCTTCTCGACGATTAGTGACATCAATGTCTCACTGATCTCGCAGGGTGCGTCGAGAATTAATCTGACGTTTGCAGTTGAAGAGGACCGCGCACGGGAAGCTGTGATTCGGCTGCACAAAGAATTCTTTGAAACTTCAAACGAGGAAAACGCTATTACGAATAGGGTCACCAGGGAAGTCGAAGACCGGGACCGAGTTATGGGGTAATCAAGAGTTTCTTACGCAAAGTACGCGAAAGACTTCGCAAAGCAGCGCAAAGGACTTTCCTTCCCATGTCGTAGCGAAACCTTTGCAAAACGGTCTTTGCGGTTAAGATTTTCGCGGATGTAGCCCAAGTGTCATCCGCACGATCTGTTGGATTCGACTTCAGACTACGAAATGAATCTATTTGAGCTAACGCGCAAACTAATCGATATTCCATCGGTGACCGGCGACGAAAAGAGAATAGGAGAGTTTCTCGCGGCGCATCTGGGGAATTTGGGCTATAGCGTCCAAATGCAAGAGGTGGAAAAAGATCGTTTCAATGTCGTTGCCCGTACCGATGCACCGCCTCGCGTAGTTTTCTCGACGCATATGGACACAGTGCCGCCCGACATTTCTTCCAGTGAAGATGAAGAACGAATTCACGGTCGCGGCTCATGTGACGCGAAAGGGATTATTGCCGCGCAGATTGTTGCCGCCGAGCGGCTGCTTGAAGAGGGTATGAGAGATGTAGGATTGCTGTTTACCGTTGACGAAGAGATGGGAAGCCGGGGCGCGCAAGTTGCGAACATGAACAAACCCGAGCATCCACCCCAGTTTCTTATCAATGGCGAACCGACGGATAATAAACTGGCCACTGCAACCAAAGGTTCGCTAAGGCTAACTCTAAAAGCAATCGGACGCCCGGCACATTCGGCCTATCCGGAGCACGGCGAATCCGCGATTGAAAACCTGTTGGAGATTCTTGCCGACATTCGCAGATGCGAATGGCCAAAACATGGATCTTTGGGAGAGACCACCTGCAACATCGGCGTGATTAGCGGCGGCACGCGCCCAAATGTTATTGCCGCGGAGGCATCTGCTGAGTTGCAGGTGCGGCTCGTCGGCAAAGCACGCCCGGTAAAGTCAATTCTTGAAGCCGCGATCAACGGCCGCGCTGAGGTTCATTATTTATCTGAACATGAGCCCGTTCACTTAATGCCGGTCGCGGGTTTCGCGCGCTGTGTTGTGCGTTTCACTACAGACATCCCTTATCTTTCTGACTGGGGAACGCCGCTGTTACTTGGTCCCGGATCAATTCTTAACGCCCACACTGATCATGAGTTCATCGAGAAGCGAGAACTCTCTGAGGCAGTAGATCTTTACGTCCGGCTCGCGCGCGCGCTGTTTGCCAGAGAAGATAAGCAACGACTGAGCGAGGCGACGGAAGGGGCTTTGCAATGAGGCTGGCGCTGATTGGTCACGGTTTCATGGGCCGCTTAGTTGCCGACCTGATAACCAGCAAACCGCGCTCAAATAACGACGAGATTGGGCTTATTTTAACATCTCGCGACGCTTCAAAGAGTATAGGTGAGCTTGCATCTTCATTGCGCGGTCATGATGCGGCTATCGATTTTAGCGTTGGCACAGGTGTAATTTCACATGTTAAAGCATGCGCGCTTGCCGCAGTGCCCTTAGTTGAGGGAACGACGGGCTGGAAAGATCATGAGGCTGAGGCGCGGCAAGTTGTCAACGAATACAACGCGGCGCTCGTTTATGGAGCTAATTTTTCTATCGGCGTAAATATTTTTTACCGCGTTGTGTCCCATGCAGCAAAATTAATGGCAGTGATCGATGGCTACGAGGCGTTCATAGAAGAGGCGCATCATTCGCGAAAGCGTGACGCTCCTTCAGGCACAGCGTTGAAGCTTAAGGAACTGATGGCCGAACACCGCGCCGGTGACATTGCTATTTCATCGACTCGAGCCGGTCACATACCTGGTACTCACCGCGTAGGTTTTGACTCTGCAGCGGATCAGATCGTGCTGACGCACATGGCGCGCTCGCGCGAAGGCTTTGCCGCCGGAGCGCTGATGGCCGCGCGGTGGATTGTGA
>JBHEMV010000040.1:13282-18358 GCA_046262375.1 Pyrinomonadaceae bacterium | reverse complement strand
AGTCGCAAGGGTGTTTATGAGTTTTCTGACGTTATCGACGAGATAATAAGCAAGAGATGAATTGGTGCGTATGAGGCTGAAGATTTTCCATTTTTCATTTGTCATTTTCCATTTGCCATTACGGCATTCATCGCTTTTGGAGCGCACGACAAATGGCTGTGCCAGAGCCACCCTCGTAGAAAGCGGACTCGTCCGGCCCGCGCGGATCGTTTAGAAAGCGGACTTGTCCGCCTCGTGCGGAGGGGCACAAGTGCCCTATCTAAACGGGGCGCGGAGTAACTCTTGGATCAATGAGAAATGAGAAATGGAAAATGTTAAATGGAAAATCTGACTGGCCTTGTTCTTTCCCTGGAGAACTGAGATGACAATGAACATCGACTGGATGCGCGGTTGCGCAACTGCCCTGGTTACGCCCTTCAAATCTGATGGCGCGATCGACGAAGACAGTCTGACCCGGCTAATCGAATACCAGTTGGCCGGAGGCGTGAAACTTCTGGTTCCCTGCGGTACCACTGGCGAAAGCGCAACGATGACGGAGGAGGAAGACCAGCGGGTAATTAAACGAACAGTCGAACTCGCTCGAGGCCGCGCACGCGTTATCGCCGGAACGGGCAGCAATTCAACCGCCGCCACAATTGAAAATTCAAAGATTGCCCACAACCTGGGTGTCGATGCCGCCCTGGTAGTCGCACCGTTCTACAACAAACCGACTCAACATGGGCTCTATGCGCATTTCCGCGCCGTAGCGGAAGCAATTGATCTTCCGGTCGTCATGTACAACGTTCCGGGCCGCACCTCTTGCAACATCTCCGCGGAAACCACGCTGCGGCTTGCGCGAGACTGCACTAACATCGTGGCTGTTAAAGAAGCATCAGGCAACATGAGTCAGATCATGGAGATTCTGCGCGATCGACCCGACGGTTTCCGCGTTCTCTCCGGGGATGATTCATTGACATTTCCAATGATTGCTCTCGGGGGGGATGGTCTAATCTCCGTGGCATCAAACGAAGCACCCGAGTTAATGGCCCGCATGGTCGATCTCGCCCTGAAGGGAAACTGGTCCGAGGCTCTTGCACTGCATTATCGTCTGCTGCCTTTAATGGAAATTAATTTCATCGAGTCAAGTCCCGGACCGGTTAAGGCCGGTCTGGCCATGATGAACTTAATTGGAGAGAACTACCGTCTACCACTCGTCCCGATTCAGGACGAGAGTCGCGCGCTTCTCCGCGAGGTTTTGGCTGAGCTCGATTTGTTGAAGGAAGCTTCCCATGCCATTACGTGAACTGATCGAAACGCTGGCTGCCAGAACCCGGAACGAGTTTACCGCCCGCGATCGATCATTGTTTGACGAGTTCAAAACGGCTCTAAACAAGGGTGAAATTCGCGCCGCCGAACGCTCGACTGACAAGACATGGCGCGTCAATTCCTGGGTGAAGAAGGGCATTCTGCTGGGATTTCGCATGGGCCAGCTCGTTGACATGTCTGCCTCAGCCAACCTGCGTTTCTTCGATAAAGATACTTACCCAGTGCGTCCTACAACGGTCGAAGACGATGTTCGAATCGTGCCTGGCGGTTCGAGTATACGTGACGGCGCTTACATTGCATCGGGCGTCGTTTGCATGCCGCCGATGTACGTTAACGTTGGTGCGTACGTCGACGAGGGAACGATGATCGACAGCCACGCACTCGTCGGATCGTGCGCCCAGATTGGTAAGCGCGTGCACCTGTCCGCAGCGGCGCAAATTGGAGGCGTGCTGGAGCCGGTGGGAGCCGTACCTGTAATTATTGAAGACGATGTGTTGATAGGTGGTGGCTGCGGAGTTTACGAGGGAGCGATCGTCCACGAGCGGGCCGTTCTCGCCGCCGGCACGATCCTGACGGGATCAACTCCGGTTTACGATCTCGCGCGGGAGAAGATTTATCAGCGCACACCTGATGCGCCTCTGGAGATTCCGGCTGGGGCTGTGGTTGTACCTGGTTCGCGCACGGTTCGGGGCGAATGCGGAAGTGCGTGGGGACTTTCGCTTTATGCGCCAGTGATCGTGAAATATCGTGACGAGAAGACCGAGCGAGCTGTGCGATTGGAAGACTATTTGAGGTAATCAGAAGCGAATGGCTTTCGCGGCTCCGCCGTCCGATGTGCGGTGGTGGCTTTGCCCTACCGAACGGTCACTCTAATTCCAATTGGGCTGCGCCCTGGTTTGGGGCGTAGCCCCTAAAAATCAATAGGAGCACCTACCGGAAGGTCACAGACAGTCACAGACCTTCCGCACATCGGTCGGCGGAGCCGGTACCAGATTCCACTACCTTGATGATGATGATATTTTGAGAGAATTTCAGCCCCCAAAACGTTTGCGCGGCATCGAGAAAAGTGTGATCCGTCAGATTTCGGATCGCGCAAAGCCGGGCAGCATTGGTTTGGGTCTTGGGGAGCCTGACTTGCCGACGCCTGATGTCATAAGGCGTGAGGCAGTTACTGTCATCACTGAGACTCAAAACGGCTACACCTTGCAGGCCGGATTGCCGGCCCTCCGTGAACGCGTGGCAGCCGACTACCCGCACATGAATTTATCGTCCGATGATGTTGTCATCACTGCCGGTTCCCAGGAAGCGCTCTATCTGGCACTGATGACGCTCGTCGAGGATGGTGATGAGGTATTAATTCCGGATCCGGGGTTTGTGGCCTATCCTACGATCACTCAGATGGCCGGAGGACGCCCAGTCTTCTATCGCTTGCCTGCAGAAAGAGACTTCGGCTTCGACCTTGATGACTTCAAAAGACGCATTAGTTCCAGGACAAGGGCCGTTATTTGCACTAGCCCCTCAAATCCTACGGGGCGCGCGCTGCCGGGAGAGGATTTGCTCGAAATCGCACGCGTTGTCGAAGAGAGCGGCTCTGGAGCCTATATCATAAGCGATGAGATTTATCGCGAGCTTTACTACACGCCGGAGCGCCCGGCATCAATCTCTGAATTTTACCCACAAACGATTGTCATCTGCGGGCTTTCAAAATCGATGAGTATGACTGGATGGCGATTGGGTTGGATATGTGGCGACAAAAACGTTATCAAAAGCGCCCTGGTGCTTCATGGTTATGTTACTACGTGCGCCTCAAGCATTTCTCAAAAAGCCGCTCTGGCTGCGTGGACAACCGAAGCTGAACAGGCACTCAATCAACATCGCCGTATCTTTCGGGAAAGACGAGATCACCTGATATCACTGATTCAGCGCGAAACCGGCTTGCGTTGTGTCACACCGGATGGCGCCTTCTATACGATGGTGGATATTAGTCCTTATGGCTCGTCCGTGGAAGTTGCGGAGGCTATGCTGGAGGCAGGTGTCGTAACAGTTCCCGGAAGCGCGTTTGGTAGAGAGAGTGAAGAATTCTTGCGCGTTTCATTCTGCGCTGATCTGCCTGTTCTCGCGGAGGGCGTCGCGCGCATGGGAGCGGCACTCAAAAAAATGGGAAAGCACTAACTCCATACTAACGGCGCTGCGGTCTTTAGCTCTATATTTAAAGTCTTTGCCCCCTGTTTGAGGGGTTTGCCCCATGATGTGCGGAAAGGCTCCGCCTTTCGGGTGCCGAATTTCAAATAGTATCGATGACTAAAAAGCTTCGGGTGGGAATACTTGGCGCGACGGGAATGGTAGGGCAGCGCTTCATCCAGTTGCTGGAAGACCATCCACAGTTTGAGATCACAGCCCTCGCTGCTTCGGATCGTTCACAAGGCAAAAGTTTTCAGGAGGCATGCACCTGGCGCCTTGCCGGCGAGATGCCGGCATTTGTGAAATCTATGGTCGTGGCAGCGCCGCAACCACCTCTCGATTGCCAACTGATCTTTTCGAGTTTGCCGGGCGACATTGCCCGCGAGTCTGAAGGTAGCTTTGCGACGGCGGGTTACCCGGTGATAAGTAACTCGTCGGCTTATCGCATGGACGCCGACGTGCCATTGCTAATTCCCGAAGTGAATCACGATCATCTGGCTTTGCTGCATCATCAGCGAAAAAAGCGGGGCGGACAAAAAGGATTTATCGTCACGAATCCAAACTGCTCTACGATTATGCTGGCGCTGGCACTCGCTCCGCTTCATTCAAAATTTGGCGTGAAAAGCGTCGTCGCGACAACGATGCAGGCGTTGTCCGGGGCGGGCTATCCTGGAGTGGCTTCACTCGCAATTAGCGATAACGTGCTGCCTTTCATCGAAGGCGAAGAAGAGAAGATAGAGCAGGAAACACTAAAAATTCTCGGCCGGGTGACAAGCGAAAAAATTGACGCTGCACCAATGAATGTTAGCGCTCAATGCAATCGAGTCAACGTAACAGACGGCCACATGGCTGCGGTACGCGTGAAACTCAGTCAGCCCGCCGGGATCGACGAGCTAAAAGCCGCGCTTAGTTCATTCACCGCCTTGCCTCAGGAACTCCGTCTCCACTCGGCCCCGGAACACCCTATAATTGTGCGCGAAGAATCGGATCGCCCGCAGCCACGTCTGGATCGCGACGCCGGCAAGGGGATGAGCGTTACCGTAGGACGAGTTTTACCTGACAACGTCCTGGACTATCGTTTCGTCGCCTTAAGCCATAACACCATAAGAGGGGCTGCGGGAGCGGCCATCCTCAACGCCGAACTATTGATTGCAACCGGGAAACTGAACTTATGAACAAGTTAATTTGTCTGACCGTTCTGGTGGCATTTGTCTCGCCCGGGTTGGGAATTGAACGCTGCTCGCGATAGCTGGAACGCCGGACAGTTGTCGAGCAAGTGCTCACTAAAGAATCCGACCTGAAACGCGAAGTGCTCCCATGGGCGCTTTTGGAGTGGGCTCAGCCTCCGGCGGATCGGTGCTGTCGCTCCTCTTACGGGCGAGCATAGATTCTCTACCAATAAGCCGGTAAGCATCAGCGAGGTGTTGCTCCGAAGTGAGTACGTTTCCGATCGCAACGCGCATAGCTACGTTCTGACCCAGCATAGTGTGGCCGCTTCAGTGCAAAAGGATGTCGGGTTTAATTGAAATATTGGTAGTGAGGCTGCTGTGTGGACATTCGATCTCTGGAATCGTTTTTGCAGTCCGGCAT
>JBHEMV010000040.1:0-13182 GCA_046262375.1 Pyrinomonadaceae bacterium | reverse complement strand
CTCTATGTCGAAGACCATGATGACACTCGTGTGCTGATGACTATTTTATTGGAGCGGGAAGGCTTTCAGGTTACGACTGCAAGTAAGGGTTTGGATTGCATGGAACTGCTTAAAAGTAACCACTATGCCCTCATTCTCCTCAACCACACATTTCCTGATGCCTCGGGAGTGGGTTTGTGCAGGGCGATTCGCGAGTTTGATACTGATACCCCGGTTCTTTTCTATTCTGCCAGGGCGTTTCCAAAAGAGAGAGAAGAAGCATTAAAGGCCGGAGCACAAGGCTACCTGGTGAAACCGGAAGACATCTTCAACGTAGCGAGACACGTGGCAAGGCTAATCGACGAACGCAAAACCCTCTAATGAGGATCTCTTGGTGATTCCCCGGTAAACGAGTCGAAATCGCTTTTCGATCTCTTATGATCTCTTAAGACGCGCGAGCCTTATCACTTGCGACCAAAGGAGTATCGTGTTGCGGCTCTACTGCCACACCATGCTTAAAGACCAGTTCGCCCCCTAGCCAGCCGGAAATGGAAATCAAAACGACGCCCACAATCGAAAGCCCCATGGCGATATTGTAACCACCATCGAGCAGCGCAGCGCCCATCGATGTCCGCAAGTAAAAGCTCGCCGCGAAAATTAATAGCGCCACCACATTGAGTCGGGCATGCCAGTTGGCGATCTTAACAACCTCAGGATTACGGAGTGAGAGCCAGTCAATAACGCCCGGTACCGCCGCGGCAACGCCACCGACGATTCCACCCAGGAGACAATAGAAGGCGATCCAATCTTTCCAAACAGGATTACCTCTCCACAAATAGATTGCATCGGCAACGACTGAAAAAACCCAAAGCGCTATGGGAAACGGAATGAGCATCGGATGAATAGGATGCCTGCCGATGCTTGCTGGACTTGCCATGTCTACCTCCATCAAATGTTACGCCAGGCCTTCAACGTGTTATTGCTTGCCGGTACTCATGCAATTACCGAAGCTCACGTTCGCCCGGGATACTTATCAATTGCTCCAGGATTCAATAAAAGAAATTTCTCTTCGGATTTGCGCCGACATGTCGGTCGGCATCCTTCTTGCTGTCGTTTCCGCGGTTACCCGCGATTGACCAGTTAACGAGTTGAGTGCGGCCTCTAAACAGACATTATTCTTATTGTCTGTACCGGAAAGCTACAACAGCTCGAGCTGTAAGTGTCGAAGGAATCATGAATCTAAACCTTAAAGACCTAAAAGATCAAACTCTAGTGATCACTGGAGCTTCGAGCGGCATAGGTTTAGTCACAGCTCGCTCTGCCGCAAAACGTGGCGCCCGGCTGGTGTTAGCGGCGCGCAGCGAAGGGGCCCTCAGCCAAATCGCAGACGAAATAAACAATGCCGGTGGCCAGGCGATATATGTTCGCGCGGACGTGGGCGTTCAATCGGATGTTCAAGATATAGCAGCTCGGGCAATGGAACGCTTTGGCGGGTTTGATACGTGGGTTAATAACGCTGGCGTGTCGATATATGGAAATTTAACAGATGTCTCAATCGAAGATCACCGGCGATTGTTTGAAACAAACTATTGGGGCGTAGTTTACGGATCACTCATCGCAGTCGAATATCTTAAGCAGCGCGGCGGTGCGATCATTAATATCGGCAGTGTTCTGTCGGATCGCGCAATACCCGTACAGGGCTCATATTGCGCTTCGAAGCATGCGGTGAAAGGCTTCACAGATGCGCTACGAATGGAACTGGAACACGACAGCGTGCCCATCTCCGTTACTTTGATAAAGCCCAGCGCTATCGACACGCCCTACAAAGAACACGCAAAGAACTATCTGTCGGTAGAACCGGAAAATCCGCCTCCCGTGTACGCGCCTGAGACTGTTGCTGAGGCTATCCTTCACTGTGCAGAAAATCCGACCCGCGATGTCTTTATCGGTGCGGGCGGCAAGAGTCTGGCTGCTGCAGGACACTACGCGCCACGAACTACCGACAAAGTGATGGAGTTGTTAATGTTTGATTTACAAAAGACAGACAAGCCTGCGAGGAATCGGGAAGCTCACAGTCTCGACAAGCCTTCCGGGCCCTCTGCAGAGCGAGGTAATTACGAGGGCCATGTCGCAGAAAGCAGTTTGTACACAAAGGGTACTCTGCATCCATTTATCGCAGCCGGTTTGCTGATTGCAGGCGCTGGACTCGCATACGCTGCGACAAGGACGCCCGACAGAAACGAATAGCAAACAAAAGTAAAGACTAACAAAAGAAGACGGAGGAGAAGAGAGATGAGTTTAAATTCAGAATTTTTGCCCGCAAATAATTTAGAAACCCGCGGGCCCGATACCAGTATTAATGTCGGGGGTTTCGAGCGACTGGCATGCGCTGTGGCCGGCGGCGCGCTTGCCCTGTATGGGTTGCGTCGGCGTTCACTTGGCGGCCTGGTTCTTTCGATGGCTGGCGCTGCAATGCTTCATCGCGGCAGCACTGGACACTGCAATACATACCAGGCGCTCGGCATTAATACCTCGGAGCGTAGCGAACACGACGCTCCGGTTGCTCGAGATGTTCACGTTGAGAAATCCATCATCATCGACAAGTCACCAGAGGAGCTTTTTACCTTTTGGCGACAGTTTGAAAACCTGCCCCGCTTCATGAATCACCTCGAATCCGTCACCAGCCTGGGATTCAACCGTTGGCATTGGATGGCCAAAGGACCCGTGGGGACCAAAGTGGAGTGGGACGCGGAACTCTACAATGAGAAACCGAATGAGATGATTGCCTGGCGTTCTCTTGAAGGCGCTGACGTAACCAATGCTGGTTCAGTCCATTTTGAACCCGCCCCGGGCGAACGAGGCACACAGGTAAAGGTCGTCCTCAACTACAACGCCCCTGCCGGAAAAGTTAGCGCGCTTCTGGCAAAGCTATTTGGTCAGGAACCGGGCCAGATGATTGAAGAGGACCTGCGCAGGTTGAAACAGGTGTTGGAGACTGGAGAAATCGCCAACGTGGACGGTCAGGCTTCGGGACGCGACAAAAAAGCCAGACCGCTAAGCGAAGTTGAGACGTCGATCAAGCCTACCGGCAAACGCGAAGAGAGTCGCGCGGCGTCATCCAGGAACTAAACAATTAAACAAGCGAGTGAACCTCGCAACGAACATGGGGGTATTGACCGATGAAAGCACTCTGTTGGTTCGGGAAGTATGACGTTCGCGTCTATGACGTTCCCGAACCAAAAATTCTTAATCCACGTGACGCGATTATTAAAGTTACGACAACTGCAATCTGCGGGTCTGACCTGCACCTGTATGACGGCTACATTCCCACCATGGAGAAAGGCGACATACTCGGCCATGAGTTCATGGGCGAAGTCGTCGAGCTTGGAAATGAAGTAAAGAACCTGAAGAAGGGCGATCGCGTCGTTGTCCCCTTCACTATTGCCTGCGGGGCCTGCTTCTTTTGCAAAAAGGGTTTGTGGTCCGCATGCGATAACTCCAACCCAAATGCGGGCATGGCAGATAAACTTTATGGCTATTCCGGCTCGGCGTTGTTTGGATATTCGCACATGCTGGGCGGATATGCGGGAGGACAGGCTGAGTTTGTCCGTGTTCCCTTTGCTGATGTGGGCCTGGCAAAAATTCCAGAGGGGTTGACGGACGAGCAGGTACTTTTTCTCTCTGATATTTTTCCTACCGGATACATGGCCGCAGAGAATTGTGATATTCAGCGAGGCGATACGGTCGCGGTTTGGGGCTGTGGCCCAGTGGGACAATTTGCAATCAAAAGTGCTTACATGTTGGGGGCCGAGCGGGTAATTGCCATTGATAATACTCCTGAGCGTCTCCGCATGGCTGCGGAAGATGGCAAAGCTGAGACCCTGAACTTCGACGACGCGGAAATACACGAAAAGCTAAAGGACATGACTGGTGGCATGGGGCCAGACTCCTGCATCGATGCGGTTGGTTTGGAAGCACACGGTGGAACTTTTGATGCGATTTACGATCGAGCTAAGGCCGCACTAATGCTTGCTACTGATCGGCCACACGCGCTCAGGCAGGCAATCCACGCCTGTCGCAAAGGCGGGACGGTTTCGGTGCCCGGGGTTTATGGAGCATTTCTTGACAAATTTCCCTTCGGCGCGGCCTTCGCAAAAGGGCTGACATTCAAGATGGGTCAGACCCACGTTCACAAATACATTGAGCCCTTGCTTAAGGAGATTCAGAATGGCGCGATCGATCCATCCTTTGTCATCACACATCGCCTGAGCCTGGACGACGCGGCGAAGGGTTACGAAACCTTCAAGAACAAGCCGAACGAGTGCATTAAGGTAGTGATGAGGCCATGAGCCATTTAGGTAAGCACATTTCATTGCTTGTAAGTGTTCAAGTGAAAACCCCCGTGTCGAAGCGTGCGAATTATGTTAATCGCGCGCCGGGAAATATTGTTAGAGATGCGTAAAAATACCCGGATGGCCCACTCTCATCCTAACCTCACCAGTCAGATCCGTCAGCCGTCACGCACCTCGAATGTGGAATTGAAAGTGCTGGGGGTTTTTGAATCATGGCACGGTCCCGACGATTACAGCCCTGGTGGCTGATAGATGCCACTGAGACGTGTCCGGCATGCAGTCAGGCGTACGCATATCACACGGAAACTCGTTGCGTGGATTGCGACGGGCCCCTGTGCCCAATCTGTGTGCAGGTGACTACTAAGCTTCAATTATCTTGTTCTGATTGCTTCGAGTGCTCAGACTCAGAAAGCGAGGTGTCCGGGTAATGGCCGCGCGCGCAATCTGGAAGGGCGAACTGAAGATCGGTACAGCGAAGGTCCCGGTCAAGTTGTATTCGGCGGTTGTGGATCGCACTGTTCATTTTCACATCCTCGATGACAAGCACCTTATGAGAGTGAAGCAACACATGGTTAACCCTGAGAACGGCGAAGAGGTCAGCAATGAAGAGGTTCAGAAGGGCTACGAAATCGAGCCGGGAAAGTTTGTTATTCTCACGAATGAGGACTTAGAAAGGCTTGAGCCCAAGCCGTCGCGCGAGATTGAGATTACCGAGTTTGTCCCGCCCGAAGCCATAAGCCAGCAATGGTACGAAAGACCTTACTATCTCGCGCCGGACGGAGATCAGAAGGCATATTTCGCGCTTTCGGAAGCTTTGAACAGCCGTGAGCGAGAGGGCATTGCACATTGGGTCATGCGGAATAAAGCCTACGTGGGCGCCCTGCGCGCAGAAGGCGACTACCTGTTGTTGGTCACGCTGCGCAATGCGGAAGAAGTAATCTCCGCGCGCGATCTGCCAAAGCCTGCGGGGCGTGCGCCGACACAAAAAGAATTGGACATGGCGAAGCAACTAGTGGGGCTTTTGGAAGGCGAGTTCAATGCCGATGATTACAAAGATGAATATCGTGAGCGCGTGATGGAATTCATTGAGCAGAAGGCGAAAGGTAAAGCACCGAGACTGCGCGCCGTGAAATCGAAGCGCAAAGCCGCATCACTCGATAGCGTGCTGGAGAAAAGTCTGCAGTCGTTAAGAAAGGTGAAACGCGCTGCCTAAACGGATAAATAGAAAGAAGGGAAGCAACCAGGACGACGGGGAACAGGCTGGGCCGCGCCCGTTCTGGTCGGGAACGCTTACCTTCGGACTCGTGAGTGTCCCCGTGAATCTTTTTCCTGCTAATAAAGCCAGTCGCGCCCCGTTGCGCATGCTGAGTCCCGAGGGCCAGCCGCTGTCGCGCAGATACTACTCCGAGAAAACGGAGCAAGATCTCGGTGCAGATGAAATCGTGCGGGGTTATGAGATCGAGAAAGGCAAGTACGTAGTAATCACAGATGAAGAATTGGATCGCCTGGCACCAGACAAGACTCGTGATATCGACCTCAAACGTTTCGTACCGGAAGAGTCAATCCCGCCGATGTTTTTTGAGCGCGGCTACTTTCTCACGCCCGCAGGCGGCTCCGAAAAGGCTTATAAACTCCTGGCCGAAACGATGGAAAAAGGGGGCAAGGCAGGACTGGCGACCTTCGTGATGCGAGGCAAGGAATATCTGGTGTCGATATTCGCCGAGCACGGTATTTTGCGTGCCGAAACAATGCGCTTCTCCGACGAACTCCGATCACCCGAGGATGTAGATTTGCCAAAGAAGCCGAAAGTGCCGAAGGCAACCGTACAGAAGTTTGAAAAGCTAATCAGCAGTAAGTCAAAAAAACAGTTGTCGAGTACCAGACTTGAAGATAAACAAACAGAGCGTCTCCTTAAACTCGTTAAGAAGAAAAGTACTCAACGCAAAAACGTTATCGAGGTCGAGACTGAAGAGCGTGGAGAAGGAAAAGTGATTGACCTCGTTGCTGTGCTGAAGAAAAGTCTGGCTGGTAAAGGCTGATGATTTAAGTGGCTCACCGCCTTTGTTTTCCACAACAACAGAGGGCAAAAGCCTGGTTCTAACTTTTTCGAAGGAGATCCGTAATGGCCTCGCTTTGGAAATTAGGGGGACAGACCTGGCAGCAGCTCGCTAAGCGCGTCTGGGCCGATATTGGCAAAGATGACATCTTCGGCCGTGCCGCACAGTTGTCTTACTACTTCTTGCTGGCACTCTTTCCCCTTCTGCTATTTCTGACATCTGTAATCGGATTAATCATGGGGTCGGGAACCGGGCTGCGTCATAGTCTGTTCAATTATCTCGGCAAGGTCTTGCCATCGTCTGCTTCGAGTCTGGTCAGCACTACCATGTTCGAAGTCAGCAACGCCAGCAGTGGGGGAAAGGTATGGTTCGGTATTCTGGCAGCTCTCTGGGCAGCCTCAACCGGCATGGGTGCAATCAGTGAATCTCTAAACGTCGCTTACCACGTGAAGGAGACGCGGCCCTGGTGGAAGCAGCGACTTACGGCAGTCCTTCTCACGGTGGTGCTGGGGCTGGTGATCATCTCGGCACTAGTCCTGGTGCTCTACGGAGGGAAGATTGCGGACAGCCTTGCCGGCAGCTATGGCTTCGGTGAAGCTTTTGTCGTTGCGTGGAAAGTGCTGCAATGGCCTATCGTCCTCGCGTTCCTATTCATTGGCTTCGGTCTGATTTATTACTGGGCGCCTGATCTTAGAGATCAGGATTGGAGATGGGTTACGCCGGGGTCAATTGTTGCTGTGACGCTTTGGCTCTTGATTTCATTCGGTTTTCGTCTCTACCTCCATTACTTCGATTCGTATAGCAAGACTTACGGTTCACTGGGCGCGGTCATCATTCTCATGCTTTGGTTTTATCTGACCGGGGCCGCAATCCTAATCGGAGGAGAGGTCAACTCTGACATCGAGGCTGCAGCAGCGCGCGAGGGCGCTCCCGAAGCGAAAAGCCATGGAGAAAAGAATCCTGCTCGCAAGAGTTAAATGGTCACACTGGAAGTCACAAATATATCAACTAAAGAGGAAAACATATGCCAAACGAAAGCAGCGCACACGGCGCAAAGAAAACTCAAGCTGGCACTGACGCGGAGCCGACTAAACAGGAGCTTGAACGCCAGATGGAACGAACCCGAGTGTCTCTAGCCGAGACGGTGGGAGAGATCAAAGAGACGGTAGAACAAGAGTATCAATCCGTTAGACAAACCGTTTCGGGGGTACTCGATTACCGCGAGCAGTTCCAGAAGGAACCTTTAGTTTGGAGCCTCGGCGCCCTTTCGGCCGGCTTTGCTCTCGGCTACACAGTCGGATACGCCCATAAAAACACAAAACGCGGGAAACAGTCACAATTGGTCGCCTTCGCCGATAGTATGGTTGAAGAGTTGTCGACTATGGGCCAGGGTCTTGTGATCCCTGCTCTTAGCGGGAAAATCCAAGAGCTATTCGGCGTTGACTTCTCTCAGTTACTGGAGGACATAGGTGGAGCAAAAAAAAGCCGCAAGAAAAAAGTCAAACCCAGGACATTGACAGCCGGAGCGAAAAAGCAGGGCCGAAAAAAGAAATCACGATAGTCAGGGTATCTAACTCAAATCAGAAATCGACGAAGGTCAGCATGCCTCAGTAGCCTCGGTAGTGTCAGAAGGTTTGCTGAACGGAGCGGATCAGCTATGTAATTATGCGCGCCGCACAGTGTAATTATTCTTTCAAGCTGCTCTGGTCAAAAAACCCCACCCTCAGATAAGCCCCGATAACTTTCCCATCCATCCGACAATAGCTCGAATCAGCAATAAAAACAGCGTGTCCTCATATTTTTGCTGACGGCACAATCTTTGCCGATGCGAGCACGACATTAACGTCGCACCATGCGTTCGACGCCTTAAATGTTCAGTGAACCGCTCCCGACGAATTGACAGAACTCCATAGTCAACCCTGACTTTCGCGAGACACACGGACGAGCCCTGGCCAGTACATCAGCGTCCCTGAACTTCTCACCAACTCGACAACCTACTCCGAAGCTTAGGGTCACTGCGAATGAGACGCATGTCCAATCTGACTCCCCTTTAGCCTTCGCCTTCGGGAGCCAGACAGCCAACCCAGGAAACGAGCAACCCCCATGAGTAATAACAGCCTACGGCTATTGTCTCCTGCTTACCGCTTACACCTAATGCTCTTCGTCGCAGTGTCATTAGTGTCATCAATGTCATTGCCGAGCGAAATAAATGCGCAGAGTCTTCCCCAGAAAGAAGTGTTTGTAGCGAGCAAAACTTTATCCGCTTCTCGATGGAATCTAAGCGGCGAACCCAGGATAGAATCCGATGCAGCGGGAATGACTGTGGCAAAACATGTCCCTAACAATGCTGTCACCACAAGCTACACGGAACGAATGGCCGCAACCGACCGAATGCTGGCTGCAATATTTGGTGGCCGGGGGGCCGTAGCCGCGGCGAATAGCTTCGAGCCAGAAAGGTTAGGGCACCAGTATCCCCTATACCGGGGCGACATTGTGGCTAGCGACGGAAGAATATTACGAGGGCATCTCTCTTATGCCATGCATCTTTACGGTAGCGAGGATGGTACCGCAGAAACCGAAATTTACGTTCCGCTGGGTTTTACGTCACACAGCAATGAACCCACACCTACCGACGCGGTAGTTACGTTTTACTACCCGCGCATAGGTAATCTGAAAGATGTCACGGTGGCGGTCTTTCATATCGCAGACTTCGCGCTGCGCGATGACGGTGGCCGCGTTCGCATCGGAAAGATTGGCGGCCCGGGCGGCTCGAAAGCTTCTTATAAACATTCCCACGTGGAATTCTATCGTGGCGACACGGGGCTTCCCCCATTAACGGCCAGGATAAAAGCGCGAATCGATCCGACCACTGTTTTCGATTCAACGTTTGAAACCGCATTACGAGTCAAAGCAGCAACACCTTCTCGCTTGCCTTACTAAGACAATAACAACTGGTGTAGCTAATGAAAAACGGGGAGCAACTTGCGTTGCCCCCGTTTGTCGTTCCGGATTTTTAACTCCACGGCGGATAGTGGTTACTACCTACAGCAGAGGACGCACAGGATCCGACAAAAAGCCTGAACTCCTGTTGGGAGGAAAAGTAACTTCCGAATACGGCGCGTTCACTCGTTTTGACGTCGACACGCCTGATGCTTCGCTTAACCCACCCGCCAAACCGTAATATCTAATCCCACCAGGTCGTGATGTTCGACATGCTTCATCAGCTTGTCGTCAACGCTGAATGCACTCGCCTGGTTTCAAAAATGTAGCAACAAAGGTATCTCCAGCTATGAGTCGAATGGCGACCCCCAAAATCGACATGACAAGACAAGTGTCCACAGATTACGCAGATTACGCAGATTCAGAAGAAACAGGGACAGGCGCACGATGCAGGCGTAGGCTTGCTTTGTTCCTGGTTGCGAGTTCTGCCTGCTGCTCCCGCCGCTGCCCTGCTTTGAATCTGCGTAATCTGCGTAATCTGTGGATTCTTTTCTGCGAACTTTTGGAAAGGCTTTTTAGTATATAGGAGGGCCTTACTACTAGTTCGATCATATTATCTTTGAAGTAAAAGTATGAGCAAAATCAATAGCAACAAAAAGAAGTTGTCACGAGAACAACGTGAAGAACTACTCAGAGCGTTGAAAGCCCGTTTTGAGAAAAACATGAACCGCCATAAAGGTCTTGAATGGGCGAAAGTACAAGCAAAGCTTGAAGTTAATAATGAAAAATTGTGGTCGCTCAATGAAATGGAAAGAACTGGCGGTGAACCGGATGTTGTCGGGTCTAATAAAAAGACGGGCGAATACATTTTTTATGATTGTTCAGCGGAAAGTCCCAAAGGCCGCAGAAGTGTTTGTTACGACCGCGAAGCGCTGGAGACAAGGAAAGAACATAAACCGAAGAATAACGCTATTGATATGGCTGCTGCCATGGGCATTGAGCTTTTAACCGAAGAACAATATCGAGAGCTGCAGAAACTTGGAAACTTCGATACGAAAACATCGAGCTGGATAAAAACACCTTCCGATATTAGAAAACTCGGTGGCGCCATCTTTGCTGATTTCCGCTACGGCCATGTCTTCGTGTATCACAACGGCGCAGAATCTTACTATGGTGCCAGGGCGTTCCGTGGCTCGCTAAGTGTCGAAATTTTGCCCGGACAGCTAAAGCAGTCAGCTAAATTTGAACTTGAGAACAGATCACCTGAAAAAAAGAAAGAAATTTTCGCAGATTTGGCCAGAGCGAAAAGTAATTGCCTGCTTCGCCAGTGAGTTAGAGCCGTCAGAGTTTTCTCCGCCGACAACCGAGAATCGACTCACGACCCAGTACTCCTCAAGGCACTCCTCAAGGAACGTTAGTGTGTTGCTAAAAAAGGCTATCGAAGGCGATGAGGTTAGTACCACCTCGCGGGTGGGTCTGCTCCCGAAAAAGATCGCGGGACAAAACCAGATGCTTTCGGCGTTATTGCTGCGCCAGTTGCAACCCACCCGCGAGGTGGTACTGACCTCATTGCCTCGCAGTAACTCGCCAGGCAATCGACCGTTCTTTCTGAGCAACACAGTAACGGAGCACTACTCGACTGCCATCCCAATTGCTACTTCGGTGATATTTCTCGACGCAGGTAGAAGAGTAAATCCGTTGAGGGTGGATCTATTCCCAGCTGGCGAATCATTCCGACAACTTGACCACGATGCATTGTCGCGTGATTCGCGACATGCTGCATCTGATCGACCAGTCGCATCGAGCTCGGATCACCGCTGAGGAGTTTGAAGGGCAATTCGCTCGACAATTTCCCGTGATTCAGTTCCGACACATATCTCCAACGCCGTTCCACTACTTCCATCCAACGATCTTTTAACGCAGCAAGGTCAGCACAGGATTGCGTGGTCCATTGTGACCAGGCTTCGGCCTTCGCAGGAGATCTGCCATTCCATCGTTCGAGCCAGATCCACTCGGCGCCTGCCATATGCAACAGCGTTCCGAAGATGGATTGGTGACTGATACCAACATCGCGGCGCAAATTGTCGTCGGACAGTTTGGCAGCCACCTCCATTGCCAGGTTGTTGGCCCACTCTGTGTAGTTGAAGAGTTGATTGATGTCGGTTAGATCCATGCTTACCTCGGTTATGGTTCCGTCGTAATTTGGGTTGAAAGAGCGTACCAAACAGATGCGGCACTGTCAGTACTACCTGCGGTAGCCGGTGGGTTTTCTGCTCCCCACCCCTCCGGGCTGCGAACGTGATCGCATAATTTTTTCCTGGTGTGATTAGTGTCCGATAAGCTTTAGAGCCTCTTGCAAAACTCGGTGCAGCGTAGCTATTTGAAAAAAAAGAAAAGACATGGTGCCGGATCGTTAGTCTGTAGAATGACGTTGCGAAACGAAACACAGACGAAAGGAAACAACACTATGTCTTTCTTGTCGGGGACGCTATCACAGTTTTGGTTGACGGTACAAGGAACATTGTTTCCGTGGTTGATGGAGGAACTGGGAGAACTGAGTCAGAAACAGAAGCAGTTGGTAGCGATTCTGGAGTTGCTCAAGATCGAGAACTGGCTGAGCCCGAGCGCTGGCTATACGGGCCGGCCGCAAGAAGATCGGCGGGCCATTGCGCGAGCGTTTGTGGCCAAGGCGGTCTACAACCTGGAGACCACGCGGCAGTTGCTGGAGCGCTTGGCGAGTGACGCTTGCTTGCGGCGTTTGTGTGGTTGGGAACGGCAGAGCGGGCTGCCCAGCGAGGCTACTTTTTCCCGCGCCTTTGCGGAATTTGCCAAGAGCCAATTGCCCGAACGGGTGCATAAGGCGGTGATAGAAAAGTATGAGGGGTCTCGTTTGGTGGGTCACATCTCGCGCGACGCTACGGCGATTGAAGCGCGGGAGCGAGCGGCCAAGAAAGTCAAAAAAGCTAAGGAAATGCCGCAGCCAAAGCCCCCGCGCCGCAAGAAAGGAGAAGGCCGCTGCAAACCCGTGACACGCCTGGAGCGGCAACAAAGCATGACCTTGGAGGAGATGCTCGCCGACCTGCCGAGCGCTTGTGACTGCGGCACCAAGCGCAATAGCAAAGGCTACCCGACATACTGGGTGGGGTACAAACTGCATCTGGATGTGGCTGACGGGGGGATTCCGATTAGCTGTATTTTGACTGCCGCTTCGGTCAACGATAGTCAGGTGGCCTTACCGCTGGCAACCTTGAGCGCGCAACGAGTTAGTAGTTTATATGACCTGATGGATTCGGCTTACGACGCGCAAATAATTAAGCAACACAGCCGCGGCCTGGGCCATGTGCCACTCATTGATAGTCACATTAGACGAGGCGCTGAGAAACAACCATTTGCCCCGCACGAAGCACAACGTTTTAAGGAGCGGAGCACGGTTGAAAGAGTCTATGCGCGGCTGAAAGAAGAGTTCGGCGGCCGCATGGTGCGCGTCCGTGGACCAGCGAAAGTGATGACCAGTTTGATGTTCGGGATCTGCGCTCTGACCGCAGACCAAATTTTACGCTTGGTCAGTTGACACTGAACTGGCTCTTTAGAAAGAAGTTTTTTCACCCCAGCCCTGCTGGGTTGCAGAGGCACGCGCAACAACCAGGGCTTTGCAGAGGAGATTTGTGCAGCAGTAAAAACTAACGAGCAAAAAGGCTGAGCTAACTCGACCTTCATTGTTTCACACTCATCTGCGCACTCTTTGTCTCGCTAACGCCGAGTTTTGCAAGAGGCTCTTTAGGTTGTTGTTCTCACAAAGACGCAAGCTAAAGCTTGAAACTCCTAAACTGCCTTCGCGGATGCAAGATGATTGC
>JBHEMV010000039.1:0-30563 GCA_046262375.1 Pyrinomonadaceae bacterium | reverse complement strand
TACCGGACTGGAGTCAGCACGTTCATGTGTCGCTGCAGGCCGAGAATGAAGCTTGGGCGTTAGTAGAGTTCTATAGCGGGGTTGAGGTCGGAGCTGGTCTGTTTCACCGCGAGTTAATCCTGGTGCGGACCGACGGCAGTCAACAGTTCCGCCGCCTGCTGCATCACCGGTCAGTCTACCGCGACTACTGGGACTCCCCTCGAGCAAACGTGAGCCGTGACGGGCGCTTCGTCGCTTTCAGCAGCAACTGGGGCGGGCGTAAGCGTCAGGATCTCTTCATAGCGCGTCTCGATCCCCCGATCCCGCCCCCGAACACTCGCCCAGCTGTCTCTCGTTAATCAGGACTCGCATAGGGTTTTCGAAAAAAATCAACCGAGCGCGCTAATTTCGTCAGCGAACTATTAACCCCTCAGAGAATGCAGCGAGCGCCACGCGCGTCCCAGGCTCGCGCCGACAGGCGTGCGGCAGACAAGCGACGCGGTGTAATAAGGCAGTCGCCACGAACCGTGTATGGCGAATCGTTTGACGAGACTACGAGCTTCGCGCCAGTGGCCCCAGTATCCGAGCACGCAGGATGTTTTTAGCGCGCGCGCCGCGAGTACGCGTGCCAGTAGCCTTCTCAACTCTTCCGGACAAACGGACTCGATCTCTTCCGGGTGAAGGAGGAACGGCTCGATTGGGCGCACTGCCTGCCGCGTCTGCGTCGGTCCCGAAGCCTCAAAATGAATGCGCGCGAGCGGCCTCAGTTGAAAAGCTACGCGTTCGTTCAGCAATAGCTTTAGCCAAAGGTGCGCGTCTTCAGCGTACAGGCAATGTTCTCGAGCGTAGAATCCGCCCCACTTGCGAATTGCTTCGGTGCGCGCAAGGGTCGTGCAAGGCGACATATAAGCGAGCATCGAGACGGCGAGCGCGGGCGACGTATCGGGCGTCACACGGCTAACACCGTCCGTTAACCCGCGCGCGCGCCACATGAGCTCGTTCGACTTGCCCGAAGGGAACTCAAAATAGCCGGAGGTGATGGTCGCCACTGCGGAGCCGTAAGCGTCGAGGAGACGCACGCTCTCCTCGAGGTAGTCGGGTAGCCACTCGTCGTCTGCGTCCAGGAAGGCAACTAAATCGCCGCGCGCCTCCGCTAGTCCGCGATTACGCGCCGCGCCTGGTCCCGTGTTTCTTTGCCGGACGAGTCGCACTCGTGAATCTGAGAAAGACTCAACCGTCCGCGCACCGTCGTCGGTCGAGCCGTCGTCCACGACGATCACTTCGAAGTCCGCGAATGTTTGGGAAGCGACGGAGTCAAGCGCGCGCCCCACGAGAGACGCCTTATTGTAGAGGGGAATTATGACGGAAAGACGCACGACTTAATTCAATATGGCCTGCCCGCGAAATGTTCGCGTACGCGAGCCGGCGAGAAGCTCAAGATAGAGTTCGCTGAGCGAGCGGGCGTAAGCTTCGGGTGAAAAGTCCTGACGCGAGCGCTTTAGCGCGTTCGCCGACAACGTGCGAACAAGCTGCGGGTCCCGGAGTAATCGCGCCAGCGCAATGGCAAAAGAGCGCGCGTCGTTCGGGGCGACGAGGAGGGCGCTCTCTCCGTCAGCGACCATTTCGGGCACGCCACCAACCCTCGTCGCGACGATGGGCACGCCGGCCGCCATCGCTTCAAGCAGAACGAGCGGTGAACCTTCGCTGTGCGATGGCAGCGCCAGCACATGCGCCAGGGCGTAGAACGCTCGCACGTCATCAACGTGGCCGGCGAGGACCATGCGCTCCGAGATGTCCAGCTCAGCTGCCAGGCGCTCGACTCGCTCCCGCTCCGGACCGTCGCCGACGATGACGAGCTTAAACTTCAACTCCGGATTGAGGCGGCGCAACTCGCCCACCGCGCTAACGAGATCGAGAAGACCCTTCTCCCGCGACATTCGTCCGACGGCGAGAATCATTCGCTCGTCTGGACTAATGCCGAGTCTGCGCCCGAGCGCACGGACCTCATCGGAGTCCGGAGGCTCTGCTGGGCCAATGGCGTTATGGCGCACGAAGATTCTGTCCGCCGGCACGCCTGCGCGCGCTAGTTGTTCTGCAAATGCACCGCAGACCGTGACAACACGCGCAGCTGAAGGAAGCGACCAGCGGTTGAGGCGATTGTAAAGTTGCATCTTCAGATCCGTCTTTGTGTAACCGTGATGGAACGCAACCCAGGGTAACCGCCGGCCTAGCTCAGAAACCTTAACCAGAAAGTGGGATTTGATCATGTGTGACTCGATGATGTCGGGCGCGCGTTGCGCAACGATGCGACGCAAGTCACCGATGACGCGCGTGTCGAAGCGGAAACGTTCACCAATAACGTCCACCTCGATGCCGGCGGCGCGCGCCGCCACCACGAACTGATTAGGTGCCTCATTTTGCTTGACTGCCTTTGCTGCTTCTGTCCCGCGCACGAAAGTGATTATTGAATGTTCGATGCGCGGCAAACCCGACGCCGCATGTGCGGCCGCGCGGGAGGTCTGGTTGAAGCTGATGAGTGCCTTAGCAGGGCCCGTCACCGTTGTCGCCTCGATTATGGAGAGCACTTTGATCGTGTCTTTCATCATCCGCAAACGGGCATGACCCGCCGCGTGAATGAAAGCATAGTTTATGGCCGCTGAAAAGTGAGGAACACGGAGATGTTGTTTCTACGGCGGACGTCACTCTCAAGAGGCGGGCAGTAGGTTAACGCCGGCAGGCATTGGCGGAACTGCTTACCAATTCTCAGTCTCAATCGTAAGTGTCATGGCTCTGGCTGGACGTTATTCACTATCCAAATTAAGTGACGAGAGCGTCTCGCCGCGAAAATACTACAGAGGATGCCGAAAATGAGAAACCCACCGGTCAAAAGCCACATCCACTGGCTCCGATAATAGGGCTGCTGTTTTTGAGGAATCCCGATTAGCGTAGGATTGAAGAAGAGGACGATTGAGATCACTCCAAAGAGGAAGACCAGGAGTGAGGCGGCCTGGCCCAAACGGTTGTAGCGCCGCAGTTTTTCAATGTCTCTGCTGTACGCCACGGTTGCAGTTCCTGGTGAGGGGCATTAACGCTACACTTTAGCAGAACTTGTTAGACTTCTCACTGGCGCACTTCTATCGCCAGGCGACAAGTTCAGCCAGGTATTGGGCGTGCCCACAAGCCAGACGATCCGCCCGCGACAAGCGAAACAGCCACCTACTTCAAATGCTTACTAACCAGCTTAGTCATCTCGAACATGTTGACTGTTGACTTACCCCCGAATACAGCCTTCAACGACTCGTCAGCTTTAATCATTCGCTTGTTCTTCTGATCCTGCAGCCCGTTCTTTTTGATGTAAGCCCACAGTCGCTTGGTGACCTCGGTCCTGGGGATCGGTTTCGAGCCGACCACCGCGGCGAGCGTGGCGCTGGGCGTCACCGGTTTCATGAAGGCTGCGTTGGCCTTTCGTGCAGGCTTCTTCTTCGTGCTCTTCGCACTCTTGGTACTTTTCGTACCCTTCGTACTCTTCTTAGTCGTGGCCATCTAATCTCCTTTGAAAGACGCTCGCGGCTAGCCTTATCGAAGCAGCAAGCGTTGGGTTAAGGTGTGGTCCCAAATAAAACCAAGCGTCATAGTGAATCTATGCCGACATTTGCGTTGTCGCAGTTCGCTGGACTGACTTGTTATACTTTAATTACGAGGTAGTTTGTTAAGAATTTTGGGGGTGTTTTCGTTCACACTTCTCGGGTCAATGTCTTCAAAGTTAGCTTCTGGCAAAAATTGTGGTGCCCTCCCCGCTAAGAATGAGGTTCGCTTCACGCTCGAATCCGTTGAGATCTCGCGTCCTTTTCTGCCTTGACGCAAAAGATGAAGAAGCCCAGGTAACCCCACGCTTCGTCGCGGAATTCAGATCTCTTTAGACGTTTTATTGAAATTGAGCCATCTGTTTTTCAAGCACGGCCGCTTGACACGTCTGAAAGTCGGATTGAATTCAATGTATTAGGTATGCAATGGTTTTCGTAGGGGAATTTGCCCTTTCCCTACGCAAACACCTCCGGAAAAACCTTAATGAGTGTCCCAACCAGTGCCTTAGGCACCAAGCACCTCTGGCAAATTCTTGCCATTTCTTTAGCCCTCGTCTTTGCGTATGCAACTGTGCTTGCGAAGCTGGGCAACGATTGGTGGAGTGACGAAAACTACTCCCACGGGCTGCTCATTCCGTTCATCATTGCCTACATTCTTTGGAGCCAGCGTGAGCGATTTGCGCGCGCAGCCCTGCGCCCCTCAATGATCTTCGGATTGGCTGCGGTGTTTTGTGCCCTCCTGGCGCTTTGGGCCGGCACGGCGGGGGCCGAACTTTATATGCAGAGAACTTCGTTGGTTCTTATGCTGGCCGGAACCGTCTTATATTTTTGGGGATTTAGTCTCCTCCGACTGCTAATCGTTCCTTTATTCCTGCTTCTGCTGGCGATCCCGATACCCGCAATAATATTCAACAAGATAGCCTTCCCGTTGCAGCTTTTTGCTTCGCGATGTGCTGTCTGGGCGATGACTCTCTTTGATATTCCTGTTCTACGGCAGGGGAATGTAATTGAATTGATGCCTCTCGGCGCACGCGAAACTAAGAAGCTTGAGGTCGTCGAAGCCTGCAGCGGCATACGCTCGCTAATGACCCTCGTTACGCTGGCTGTTGTGTTTGCATATTTCACTCATCCGCGAGGTGGAAACTCCGGAGATGCCGACGGTAACACAGCTGAGTCGCGAATCGCCGCGCTCCTGGCGCCTTTGAAGCGCTACGGCTTTTGGCGATCTACCCTGATAGTGCTGTCAGCTATACCAATCGCGATCTTCACCAACGCACTACGAGTTAGCGGCACCGGTGTTCTTGCCCGCTACTACGGGACTCAAGTAGCAGACGGTTTTTTCCACAGTTTCTCAGGATGGGTGATTTACGTGGTGGCGTTTCTCATGTTGTTCGGCGTTGGGTGGGTGGTGGACTGGGGGCGGCGAACACCAGCAAAATCTTCGCCGCAATTAACGTCATCTATCAATCGGCCAATGGCAGCACCGCTTGCGCCAGCCGAGGAGGCAAATAGATGAAACGCTGGCGCTTCGCGATTTTGTTTGCTCTTCTACTGGCTGGTGGCCTGGCAGTCAATGCCTGGGAGTATCTGGGAGAAGCACGAGTCGAGCGTAAGGAGTTGAAGGATTTTCCCCGGCAAATCGGAGACTGGCAACAGAGCGGCGGTGACGAAAAATTCGACAAGCAAACGCTAGCTGTTCTGCGCGCCAGCGATTACCTCCTGCGTAATTATCGCGGCGCCGATGGCCGGGTAGTGAATTTCTACGTAGGGTACTACGCGAGTCAGCGGGACGGCGCCACCTATCACAGCCCACTCAATTGTTTGCCAGGAGCAGGCTGGGTAATGAGCGATCCTGTGAAAATGACCATCACGCCAAAAGGAAAAGAACCTTTTGTCGCAAACCGATACTTAATTCAGAACGGCTCCCATAAAGAGTTGCTCATCTACTGGTATCAGGGTCGCGGGCGCGCTGTTGCAAGCGAATACTGGGGAAAGATCTATACGATCGTTGACAGTGTCCGCCTGCGCCGTTCCGATGGAGCAATGATCCGCATCATGACCCCAGTTGAAAGCTCAGAAGCCGCAGCGTTGCAAGCGGCTATGGATCTGGCCGCGAATTCCTCAACCATCCTGCCTGAATTCATCCCAGACTGATTTATTCGGACGTCAATTCCTGCTGAGTCGGAAGTAAAACGCGTCGCAATTAACTCAAACGTCACCACTGGGAGCGCGGGCGCCCTCGCCCGCAATGGCAGATAACGGGCAAGATTTCATCAAGAGATCTGTACCCTACCTTGCGGGCGAGGGCGCCCGCGCTCCCAGTAGGAAGTCGTGCTGGCCCTGCGGAAAGGCTGCGTCCGTTTCACTGGAAAGACCCTCTGGCTCACCTGTCATTTTTCGGAAACCCTTAGGAATTAGGCTTTTCGTAAAGGTGTCTCCACTCTCGGGATGCATCAGGTGGCATTGCCCGCCACGGATGCTGAACGTGAGTCAAATCAGACATAAGAAATCGGGATGCTACCTGCTAATAGGGAATGTTAGCCAGGAATACTCGCTCCCGACGAGAGGAAACGAAATGAAATCCGAGTGCCGAGTTACCCTTTATTACGCCACCCTTCTGTCCGTCCTTTTAGCCGCAGTCTTCGCAATAAGCGGCTGTGCTAATCCCGAAAAAGCCAAAATCGCGCACGTCGAAAAGGGCGAAGTTTACCTGAAGAACGACAAGTTTCAGGAAGCCTCACTCGAATTTCGCAACGCCATTCAGATCGATGAGAAGCTGGCTGCCGCTCACTGGGGCCTTGCCCGCGCTTACGAAGGACTCCAGCGTTTTCAGGAAGCGTTTGAAGAGTTGCGAAAAACTACCGAGCTCGATCAGGAGAATCTTGATGCTCGCGTAAAACTTGGTAACTACTACATTGCCGCTGCCAAAGGGCACGCCGAGTTGGTCGCCGAAGCTGAACGACTGGCGAAGGAGATCCTGCAGAAAGATTCTAATCACATCGAAGGCCACATTCTGATGGGCAGCGTCTTTTATGCTCAGAATGAACGCGAAAAAGCTTTCGCTGAAATCAATCACGCCATCGAACTGGATCCCAAACGCGTTGAATCGTATCTCAGTTTGGCGCGCTTCTACATAGTTACCAACGACAAGACGAAAGCTGAAGAGACTTTTCAGCGTGCTATTTCGGTAAACAACAACTCCGGACTTGCCCATACCGAATACGGCAAATATCTGGTGCAGCTCAACCGCTCCGTGGACGCAGAAGCCGAAATGAGAAAAGCGGTCGAGGTTGAACCCACCAACCGCACCTCGCAGTTTGTGCTGGCAAGCTTCTATCTGGTCAACAAACAGTTTGACAAAGCGGAAGTGGCTTACAAAGCCCTGGCTGATCTCGATAAGGAAAAACCGGAAAGCCGGGCCGTGTTGGCCGACTTCTACTCCTCAATCAATCGTCTGGACGAAGCGATCGCTATTTATCAGGAGGTCGTGGCGAAGTCTCCTGAGTTCATTCAAGGTCGCTATCGGCTTGGCGAAATTATGCTCATGCGAGGCGATACGCAGGGAGCGATGGCACAGATTGACGAAGTCTTGAAAAAAGACCAGCACGATCGGCAGGCGCTGATGCTCCGTGCGAGAGTTCGGGCACAGACCGGCCAGGTCAACGATTTGCAGGCGGCAGTAGAGGATTTAAAAGAGGTTCTGGTACAGGAGCCAAATTCTCGCCCCGGTCTCTATTTCATGGCCCAGGCAACCTTCAATCTCGGAAACATGGATCAAGCGCGAGCGTTTGCCGGCGATCTGGAACGAAATTATCCAGATTATCTTCCGGCCAAACTGATGCAGGTTCAAATCAGCCTGGCTACCGGAGATACGAAAGCAGTCCAGCGGCTCTCTTCGGAATTACTCGATCGACTTAATCAAACTGCTCCCGATCGCGACAGTTCGCCGCAGATGCTTGCAGAGATTCGCGCGAAAACCCTCCTTTCGCGCGGCTCCGCGGCATTGGAGCAGGGGAACACTCAGGCGGCCCGCAAAGACTTCACCATGGCCCGCGATGCAGCTTCCCGAGACACTTTCCCTTACATCAGTCTCGCCGCCGTTTCTTTAGCGGAAAACAAGGAGGACGAAGCAGTTGGTTTCTACGAGAATGCATTGGCTATCGACGGTACAAATTTCAACGCACTCACCGGGCTCATTCGTCTATACGCCCGTAAGAGGGATCTGAATAAAGCGCACGCTCGAATCGATCAGGTTATGAACGCCAATCCGAACAATGCGTCGCTTCATTATCTCAAGGCCCAGATCTACGGTTTTGAGCAAAACCCCGCACAGGCTGAAGCTGAACTTCGCAAAACTCTCGAACTGGATGGCAACTACATCGCAGCCTATTCGGCCCTGGGCGCCTTGTTCATTAACACCAAACAAGAAGATCGAGCGATTGCCGAGTATCAAAAGATCCTCGAACGCCGCCCGGATAATGCAACTGCACACACGTTGATCGGCATGCTCAATGACTCGCGACAAAATTACGGCGCCGCCGCGGATAACTACCGGCAGGCTCTGGGCCAAGATCAGAACGCGGTGATCGCCGCAAACAACCTGGCTTGGCTGTACGCAGTCAATGGCGAAGGCAATCTCGACGAAGCAGTGCGCCTGGCCCAGGGCGTGGTCCAAAAAAATCCGAACATCGCCGGCTTTGTCGACACTCTTGGTTGGGTCTACTACAAAAAGGGACTCTACGGCGCAGCGGTCGAACAGCTCCAAAAGGCAGTTGCTCTCGATGAGCGGGCAGCCAGGAACGCCAACGGAAGCCCGGCCGGTAATTATCGCTACCACCTCGGCATGGCTCTAAAGGCAAAGGGGGATAAAGAGGGCGCAAGACGCGAGCTTGAACAGGCAGTTCGGTTGAGCACGAAAACGCCTTTTGCTGAAGCTGGTGAAGCTCGCAACGTTTTGGCCACCCTCTAATAGCGCGCCGTCTGACCCCAAGGAGAGCTTTTATGAGTGTTGAATTTCGACAACGAAGTCCTGGTGAATACGCGAAGATCGCCTGGAAGCGCAAGTGGTTAATCATTCTTCCCGCGATAGCCATCGCAGCGGCGGTGGCCTGGGTGGTTATTCAACTTCCTGACCTCTATGAGTCTTCGACGCTAATCGTCGTCAAGCCCTCAACACTACCGAATTCGGTTGTTCCCACAATTACCGAAGACAGCCTTACGAGAGAAATAAACAGCATCGCGCAAGTGGTTACGAGCCGCAGTTCGCTCGAGCCGCTCATTGAAAAATACGGTCTCTACAAGGCGGAAAAAATGCGGGGCGAGCCCATGGAGGTTCTTATCGACTACATGCGCAAGAGCATCAAGGTCGAGGTGAACACCAGTCGCAACGACATCACCAACGGCTTCAACATCACCTATCGCGGTCGAAATGCAAAAACTACGCAAGCTGTTACCGCAGAATTGGCCAGCAAATACATCAACGAGCAAACGAAGAACACGATCAACTCCACTACCTCAGCCAAGCAGTTTATAGATCAGCAGGTCAACCAGACTAAGGAAGAACTTGATGCAGTCGATAGAGAGCGGTTGGACTTCATGCAGAAGAACGTCGGTAATCTGCCGTCCGAGGCTGTCTCGCTGGTGGGCCAGCTATCAGGCTTGCGCGAGCAACAGAAAGCTTACATATCAGAAGTGGGACGTCTTCAGGATCGCCGTTCGGCACTTACAAGCCAGCTCACGATGGTAAAGAAGTCTTCGGAACAGGCAAAGGAAGACATCGCCGAAAATACAACCGATCCGAAGACAACCCTTGCCTGGTCACAGCTCGTGTCAAGGAAAGCCGATCTCGACTCGCAATTGACGCGCATGCTGACAGAACTGCGGCCCAAGCACCCCGATGTGCTCGCAAAGCAAGCTGAAGTCGACTCCGTAAAAGAAGCAATGGACCAGATGATTATGGAGTGGAAGCAGCGCATTAAGGAAAAGCAGGACAAGCTTCGCGATCGTCCTGACCTGACTGTGGGCAACCTCGAAGCTGAGCTCCAGCTCGTAGACGGTGAGATCAGGCGCCAGCAAAACACGCTCGGCCAAATTGAGCAACAGATTACCCAGGTGCTTGCGCGAATCAATAACGTTCCCGGCGCCGAGGTCACCCTGGGAGCTTTAGATCGCGATTATCAAACGAAGAAGGCTGCTTACGATGCGCTCCTGATGCAGCAACAGAGGATTGGATTGGGAGCTGACGCAGCCAGTCAACAACAGAGCGAAGGCATTCAAGTTGTCGACCCGGCGAACCTGCCTGCGCGACCAGTAGCTCCAAAGCGTCTGGTGCTTATCGGTCTCGGGCTCGCAGTGGGACTCGCATTCGGTCTTCTTCTGACTGGAGTCGTCGAAGTTCCGCGACTGCTCACAATTCAGACGACCGAAGACGCCGCCCATTACACGTCTCTACCAGTGCTGGTTACCGTGCCCGAGTTACTGACGCCGCAGGAAGCCCGAAGTAACCCGCGCCGCCGCAAGCTGCTGCTCGCGACAGCGGTCGTCGCAATGTTTCTGGCCATTCCTGCACTGGCGCTCACCTTAAAGCTAACGCAGGTATTCGAGCGCTTCGCAATCTAGAGTGCTTTGGAGGTAAAAAGTGTACGCAGAATTTTACGGGTTAAAAGAATTGCCATTTGCGCTGACTCCCGATCCGCGCTTCATCTATTTCACCCCGTCGCACACGGAGGTGATGGCCAACCTTCACTATGGAATTGAAAGTGGCAAGGGTTTGGTCGTGGTAACGGGCGAAGTTGGCACAGGCAAAACAACCATACTGCGCTGGATGATGCAGCGACTGGACCGGACGGTTTTGGTCGCCTATATATTCAACCCGCGTTTGTCCGTCACAGATTTTTACCAGCATGTTGCGACTCTGCTCGATGTGCAAAAGTGGGAAACCAAGCCGGAGTTGCTCGTCTCCCTTGGTCACGCACTGGAATCGCGTCATTCGCGCGGCTTGCGTACGGTGCTGATCGTTGACGAAGCGCAGGGACTATCGCCCAACGTGCTCGAAGAGATTCGCCTGCTTTCTAACTTCGAGTCAGATACTGCCAAACAACTCCAGATAGTTCTTACCGGCCAGCCGGAATTGCGCGACGTCTTGAACAATCCCGATCTTCGCCAGCTCAAGCAACGCGTAGCCCTTCGTTGTGTCATCAAGCCGCTGCCCAACGTTGACGAGACTGATCGGTACATCACTTCCCGGTTACTCGTCAGTGGCGCTGAACGCACCGATATTTTTTCCCCGGGTGCAATCGATTACATCTACCGGTGCACCGAAGGCATTCCCCGCAACATAAACAACCTCTGCGATAACGCTTTGCTTGCCGGGTACGCCGCGGGTGATGTGACTATTGGCAGATCCATTATTGAAGAGGTAGCGGAAAGTTTCGACATGTTGCCCCGTCCGGATCGCGGGCTACAAGCTGGCGAGGAACGGGAACTGCCGGCCAGGATATTTTCGGCAGCGGGTCGCGCGGAGCTTTGGGCGGCTGGTGCCGGCCCCTCCGAGTAGGACAGGCTTTCCAGCCTGTCATTGCATGGTTATGAAAAAGAAGACAGACAAGGATGTCTGTTTTACTAAGGAGAAATGATGGGCAGAGTTTATGACGCACTGAAGCGCGGTGCCGCTGAGCCAAATGGTTCCACGCTGCGACAGTCACATGATTCCTCGTCTCGCGGAGAAGTCCGCAATCATCGCATGGTCCCCTCGGCGAAGCAGATCGAAGAACAGCTATTCACTGTCTCTTCAATCCTGGCCCGTGCGGAAGATGCCGTGAAAAGTTCAGCGTTCACTGCGCACACTGCGAATGCATCCGACGGGAGGGCACTCCCCGGCGGAACAGCCTCGCGTGCTGTTGGGGCAACTTTGGACGCTGCCGGCCCGGCGCGCGCAACGGGTTTCGTCTCTTACGACGTTGCCGCGGCGCGCGTCGAGCCTCATCTCGTCGCCATTACTCAGCCGCGTTCTGCCTACTGTGAACAGTTTCGTTCGCTTCGAACCAGAATTCTACAAGCCGGCGAGCACGAGCAGATGCGGACGTTTGTAATCACCAGCGCCGGTATGGGCGAAGGGAAGACGTTGACTGCTCTTAACCTTGCCTGGCTTCTGGCTCAGACGGAGGGCGTGCGCGCTCTCGTGATAGATAGTGATTTACGTCAGCCTTGCGCCACGGAGTATCTGGGCATCGATGCGCCGCGGGGACTTTCAGAAGTACTGGGAGGCGAACTCAGTCTTCAGGAGGCCATCGTTCGGTTGGATCCCGCCGGACTTTATCTCTTACCGGGTGGCAAAGCGCGTGACGACGTTGCTGAGTTGCTCTCGGGCCCAACCTATGCCGGGGTGATTGCCGAAGCACGGCGCTTGTTTGACTTCATCATCATCGATGCGCCACCGCTGGGGATTTTTACAGATGCAAATGTCCTGATCAATCGCGCCGATGGAGCATTAATGGTGGTCCGTGCCGGTAAGACGCGCTATGCGATTGTCGATAAGCTGCTGGAAGAGTTACCGCGTGAACGAATGCTGGGCATTGTTCTAAATCGGGCTGATGAAGAGCTTGAATCAACCTCCTACTATTACCATCAGCGCTACTACCGGCCCGAAAGGGTCATGACGGCTGAGGAAAATTTGCGGCTCGTGGAAGACACGGAAGAAGAGGTGGCCATCGCAAGTTGAGAAGCTCTCGCGCAAATACTCGAACCAGCCTGCTGCTTCTAGCCGAAGCCGCGGTCGTTTTCGGCGGGATCGTGGGCGCTGTTTATTTGAGAGTTGGAGTCGAAGATGCCCACAATGAATTAGTGCTGCGGCAGGGAT
Organism: Pyrinomonadaceae bacterium; assembly: GCA_046262375.1. GTDB lineage: Bacteria > Acidobacteriota > Blastocatellia > Pyrinomonadales > Pyrinomonadaceae > PSRF01. The sequence continues at coordinate 18,143 of JBHEMV010000039.1, read as the reverse complement.
TTTTGAAAGCGGCGCTGGCCACAGTTTTCTGTCTTGCGGCTTTTTATCTTTTCGACCTCTACGACTTCATTGTCATGCACGACCGGCGCGAACTGGTGCTCCGGCTAATACAAGCGCTGGGCCTGGCCTGGATTGCGTTGGCGCTCGCATTCTATGCGTTTCCCCCACTGATGTTGGGACGGGGCATTTCGCTAATTGCTCTTCCGCTGGCGCTGGCGCTCATGGTTAGCTGGCGCGTATCCATTCACTGGCTTCTGGGCCATCCCGACTTTGGCGAAAAGATATTGATTGTGGGTTCAGGAAATCTTGCGGTAGAGGTTGCGCGCGAGATGCTCGACAGGCCAGACGCCGGGTATCGCATCGCCGGTTTCGTCGGCACCGACGCACAGCTTCTCGGCAAGAGTCTCATAAATCCGCGTGTGATTGGATTGACTGGCGAGTTGGACGAAGTGGTCAAACGCGAAAATATCGATCGCATCGTGGTCGCCATGGGCGAACGACGAGGACACTTACCCACTCATGAACTCCTGCAGCTAAGTCTGGCGGGCAAAGTCAACATTGAAGAAGGCGCATCCTTCTATGAGCGAGTGACGGGGCGCGTCTCGCTGAACATGATTCGGCCATCGTGGTTGATCTTTTCCAGTCGCGGCAGACAAGCGCGAATCTCCGGCATAGTGCGCAATGTAGTGCACCGGATCGTCGCCCTGGTTGGTGGCGCCGTGTCGTTACCCATCGCACTAATAACTTCCGTTCTGCTCAAGCTGGATTCGCCCGGACCGATTTTATATAAACAAGAACGAGTGGGAAAAAACGGCACTACCTTCACCTTGATGAAGTTTCGCTCGATGCGTGTAGACGCGGAGAAATCGGGCCCTGTCTGGGCCAGCCAGGATGATGATCGCACGACCCGGGTCGGCAAAATCATTCGCAAGCTTCGCATCGACGAGATACCCCAGTTTTGGAATATCTTTCGCGGGGAGATGGATTTCGTTGGACCACGTCCTGAGCGCCCGCATTTTGTTTCGCAGCTCGCAGAAGAAATTCCTTACTACCAGCAGCGGCATCTAATTGCTCCGGGCCTGACGGGCTGGGCCCAGATCAAATATCCCTACGGAGCTTCGGTTGAAGATGCGCGGCAAAAGCTTCAGTACGATCTCTATTACATCAAGAACCAAAGCCTGGTACTCGACGCCATAATTTTATTTGAAACGATAAAGATCATTCTCTTCGGCCGCGGCCGTTAAGTCGGCGATTAGTTTTGGGAGGTTTCAGAATGAAGACACTAAACAAATTCCTGCTGGTTGTGATAGCCACAACAGTTGTGGGTTCTTCAACTACCGAGGTTTTTGCCCAAACACCGGATGCTGCAGACAAGACGCGCCAAAGATTTGCGACGAAGAATCCAGGGCCGACCAGCAATAGCCCCGCAGACTCGGACCAGGACAAGAAGCGGCCGGAGGAGCTATCTCAGAGCGACGCGGTAACCAGGAAGAGCGACGCTGACGCAAAGAAGAGCGGCATGGTAGCGAAGAAAGCCGTTTCAGCGCAGAAAGACTCGGCAGCTAAAAAAGAGTCCGACGCGAAAAGCCTGGACAGTGCTTTATTGCAGGGCCCGGCACCTGAAACAAGCCAGGCTGCAGGTGTTTCCCAGGAAGGTCAGGAAAACCGCCACGAGCAAGCTTCAGAAGAAGCGGCCGTGGTTCCTTACTACAACAATTTCTTCAATACCTACCGCCTCGGTCCCGAAGACATTATCTCGGTTAGCGTCTTCGGCCAGGATCGCTATTCGAGATCCGGCATCATCGTTCCTCCCAGCGGGCGCATTTCACTCGCACTCATTCCTGGCGGGGTGTTCGTAAACGGAAAAACCGTGGAGGAAGTTGCCGAATCGATCAAGAAAAGCTACGACGAATACATTATTGATCCGCAAGTTTCCGTTTCACTGGATAAAGCATCGTCATACCGCTACAGCGTAATCGGCGACGTCGCCCAGCCTGGCATCCGTTTGATGAGTCGTCGCATGACAGTGACCGAAGCTCTTGGCGAGGCAGGCGGTGTCCTGTCAACGGGCGACAGAAGCAAAGTCGTAGTCCTGCGCAGGCAAGCCAACGGCAATCTTTCCCCGATTGCGGTTAATGTCAGCGCGATCTACAAAGGCAAGGCTCCGGATGTGACCTATCTTGTTCCCGGCGATCAGGTAATCGTTCCCGGCAATAAGTTGAAGAGCTTCCAGAAGATCATGACCTTCTTCCCGATCCTTAGCTTCGCGAGAATTTTTACCGGAGGAGTTTTTTAGCAAACAGCAGACAGCAGACAGCAGACAGCAGACGGCAGGCCGAGCCGACAAGTCCCTGAGGCGGCCAGCCGCGCAATCTCTTCGGCTGTGCCGCCTGATGTGCGGAAGGGCTCTGCCCTTCCGGCGAAACCAAAACTTTCGGGGCTATGCCCAGGGTAGCCAGCTCGAGGGTGCGCAACATTGATGAATCCTTTAAGAATTAGATTTAGCAGCATCCGAAAATTTAGGGACGGAGCCCCGGAAGACATGGAAATCGGCCGGAAGGTCGGAGACCTGCCTTACATCAGACGGCACAGCCGAATACACAGTCGGCAGAGCCGCAGACATTTGCGACTGCCGTCCGCTCGCTTCCGCCCAAGCGCTGACCGCTCGCTGCCTACTGCCGCATGCCTACTGCTCCTTTTTCTGTTCACTGCTCACTGCTCACTGCTCACTACTTCCGCTGCGACCGGCACTTGGCGCCGCCAACAGACTTCCTCCCTGGCATGGCTGCATGCAGTGTTTTTTCTGGACCAGCACCGGGGGTGGGCCGTAGGCAGCCGGGGCGCACTACTCTCAACCATCAATGGAGGCCAAAACTGGCGAGCGAAATCCAACCCAACTCAAGACACCATACGCGACATTTACTTTGCAGATGAACTGAAGGGGTGGCTGGTTTGCGAGAGAAATATTTACGATCTCAGGTCGAACAACGAGCCACGAGCCTACCTCATGAAGACCAGCGATGGCGGTCAGAATTGGGAGCGGGTGAATATGCATGGTGCTGCCGTGGAAGCACGGCTAATGCGCGCCATTTTCAGTGGCCGGGGGCGAGGCTGGGCTTTCGGCGAAGGCGGAGCGATTTATACAACGCACGACTCAGGAGCGAGTTGGATGCGGTTGCGAGCGCCTACGCCCTTTTTGCTGTTGGGTGGAACTTTCATCGACGAAAACATTGGCTGGCTGGTTGGCGCCGGCGCAACCATTTTGAAAACGTCAGACGGTGGCGAAACCTGGCATCACGCGTCATTACCGAACGCGGGTAACGTGCGATTTAATTCTACATCCTTCGTAGACGGACGTCTGGGATGGGCTGTGGGCAGTGGCGGTACCATTTATCGAACAATCAACAGCGGCCGAACATGGCAACGGCAAAACTCTGGCGTAGTGTCAGACTTATTGGATGTGAAATTCCTGGACGCAGTCGAGGGCTGGGCCGTGGGCAAGGAGGGAACTGTCATACATACCAGCGACGGCGGTCTGCATTGGACTATCGAGCAAAGCTCAACAACTCACGCACTGGAGCGCGTCTTCTTCGTCGATCCTACACACGGATGGGCGGTGGGCTTCGGCGGTACGATCATTTCCTACGGCACCTCTAAGGGTGGTGCCGAAGCTCCGAAACTGCGGCTCTAATTTCTTTGTCGCCTTCAGGCGGCTAGCCCGCAGGGCCGTTAGGCCAGCCGTTTTACGGCTGGTTACGCGCAGGTAGCAAAAACTCGGAGGCCGTTTCAACGGCCTTTTGATCTTCATCATCACAACGTTCGTTCGTTGTTCCCTGAGCATGATGCTCCTTCTGATTCTTCACGTATTCAATTACCCATTGCAGATCCTTAGTACCGAAACTGACAACGCCATAACCCTTCTGCCAGTCGAGCACTTTTCGGTTAGCAATCTCATGGTTGATATAGAATGAACTTCCTCCCTTTAGCCTGCCGATCCACTCGCTAATCAAAAGACTCGGTGGAATCGTTGCTGCAAGATGGGGTTTCGATTCCGCCGACTGCGTGAAAGAACGCGTTCTTGGTTTTTCGAGTTTCATGTTCAAGGTAATGATGAACACGATGCTCGATTGAATTAGTCAGAACAGGATCGTTATTCTTCGTATGCCAGGTCATATGAAGGTTAATTTCGCTGTATACGTTCTTAGGAATTTGGTTTTCCTTTTATAAGGCCGCTAAAGCGGCCTCGGAGGTTGGGGCTTTGCTGACCAGCCGTAAAACGGCTGGCCTAATAGCCTTTCGGGCAAGCCGCCTGAAGGCGGCAGTAGCAGAAATGACCGGCCTAGCCGCCTGAAGGCGGCAGTAGAGATGACTTGGGCTAGCCGCCTGAAGGCGGCCATTAGCAGACACGTCCTCGTCGCTCCAGTCCAGCTTGGCCTTGGTCGGCCTCGAGTCCGGTTCATGCAAGAGCTTGTGCAATGTATGAGGAACCAGCGAATAGTGTCCCAGTAGAATTAATTCTCAGAGGACTTAGCTTCAGTGGATTTAGTGTCAGCAGAACTGCTTTCGGCGGAGCTGGCCTCCCCCGGTTTTCGTTCAGGCCTGAGGTGCGGGAAGAGTATGACATCACGAATAGAGTGAGAATTGGTCATTAGCATGACGAAGCGATCGATACCAATGCCCACACCTGCCGCCGGAGGCATCCCGTAAGAGAGCGCTCGTATGTAATCTTCGTCCATTACCATTGCCTCTTCATCGCCTCGCTCACGTTGCGACATCTGATCCTGGAATCGCTGATGCTGCTCCACCGGGTCGTTTAATTCCGAAAACCCGTTAGCGCATTCCATACCCGTGATGAAGAGTTCAAAACGCTCGGCAACAGATGGATTCGACGGTGAAGCTTTAGAAAGCGGCGAGATAATCCTGGGAAAATCGTAAATTAATGTTGGCTGAATAAGGTGGGGTTCTACGTGTTGTTCGAACAAATCCATTAGGTTCTCATCTGTAATTGATTCTTTAGTAAACCGCGCAACACTCTGTTTCATGGTAATCCGCTCAAAGGGTTGCGAAAAATCGATGTCGTGTTCGCCGTACCGAACATGTGTGTGGCCCAGGGCCGTAAACACCGTCGCACGAATCAGGTCCTCGCAGAAATCCATCATCTGGTTCACATCGGCGTATGCCCAGTAAAACTCCAGCATGGTGAATTCAGGATTGTGAGTTCGGTCTATGCCTTCGTTGCGAAAGTTACGATTCAGCTCGTAAACCTTTTCAAAGCCACCGACAAGCAGGCGCTTCAAGTAGAGCTCAGGCGCGATCCGAGCATAGAGTTTCATGTCAAGAGCATTGTGGTGAGTCTCGAAAGGTCTGGCTGCGGCGCCGGTAGCCTTCGAAGTCAGCATGGGCGTCTCTACCTCGACGTAACCGTGATCTTCGAGGAAACGGCGCATCTCGCTAATGATCTTGGAACGCCGTTCGAAAACTTCCCGCGGCGTTAGCTCCCCTTCTTCGCGATCCAATTTCAAACTTCCGGCGATGAGATCAGCATAACGCTGACGCTGGCGAATCTCCGGATCGTGTATCCCATGCATTTTGTCGGGAAGAGGTAACAACGCCTTCGCCAAAAACTGGAGTTTCTGCACGTGGATCGAAAGCTCGCCGGTCTTCGTTATAAATAAATAACCTTCGACGCCAATGAAGTCGCCATGGTCGAGCAGACCGAATAATCCCCAACCATCGACCTCTCCGCCAACAGCGTCGTTGCTCATGCCTGTTACATCGGCTCGGCGTATGTAAATCTGCAAGCGAGTGATCCCATCAGATAAATGTACAAAGGCAGCTTTGCCCATCACGCGGGGTGGCGAAGCAATTCGCCCGGCTATGCGAACCGTTAGCTTATCTAACTGCCTGTTGGCGAGTTCGATTTCGTCCGGTGCCGGGTAGCGACCCTCGGGCGCCTTTGGCTCAAAGTCTTTGAACTTCGCGGCCACTGCCGTGATCGTATCTTCGCGTCCGGGTTCTACCGTCTGGCTGCGCTCGAATTTGTTGGGATAGACGTTGCCGACTAGTTGCCGCAGCGCTTCCAGATGCTCCTGTCGCGCCTGGGTTTGATCGTTCTCTTCGATGAATGGGACAGACATGAGAAGCATCGTAAATCGTAAACGGTAAATCGTAAATAGAGCAGAGCCTGTGCTTCAATGATGATGGCTTCCAAGCGACACCCGCTCGTGCGCTTTAGCCCAATACAACACCTCATGCTAGATTGTTAGTAATAGATGACCGGAAAGATTCTGAGCCAGGATGAACTGCTCGGCGTGCGCGAAGGTCTGCGCGCTGAGGGCAAACGTTTCGTTTTTACGAACGGCGTCTTCGATCTTCTCCATGTTGGTCACGTGCGCTACCTTGCCCGCGCTCGGTCGCTTGGCGACTCTTTAGCAGTCGGCATTAATAGCGATAGAACGGTTCGCGAGCTGAAAGGCGAAGGGCGGCCGGTAATAAACGAAGGCGAGCGAGCAGAAATACTGGCCGCGTTGCGTCACGTAACCTATGTAACCATTTTTGATGATACTTCTCCGCGTTCGATGATCGCACGACTGGCGCCTGACGTGCTTGTTAAAGGTGGCGATTACGGGCTCGATGAGATTCATGGGCGCGAAGAAGTAAAAGCGGCAGGTGGTAAAGTCATTTCATTGCCTTTCGTTGAGGGTGTTTCGACCAGTGCAATCATCGAAAGAATGAAGAAGGGCCGCTGAGACCGTTGGTGGAAAAGGGGACGGGTAAAAGGGGGTAAAAGGGGGAAGGGTTAAAGGGGAAAGCATCCAGCCTTCGTTCCTCTTGCCCATTCCCCTTTACACGTTCCCCTCGCTTTTCCTGAGAACTATGAGCAGCACGATTCAGACAACAAACGCGTTACAAAGCACGCTACGGCGCATTACTGAAACGCCGGATTTTAAACGCGTCGTCGTCGAAATCAATCGAGGAGCGCGAGTCGTTTCTCTCAGTGGGCTGGTTGCAGGATCATCGCGCGCGCTTGCGGTTGCGGCACTGCAACGCGAAACCAGAAAACTGTTTGCTATTGTCACCCAATCAAACCGGGATCTTGAGCCATGGGAAGCAGACTTGCGCTTCTGGTATTGCGCGCTGACTGGAAAAAAGCGCTGCGAAAACGAAGTCATGATTCTGCCGGCCTCTGAAAGCGATCCCTACGCGGGCGCCTCGCCCCACCCGGAAACCCTCGAACGGCGCGCTTTGACGCTCTGGCGATTGGCACGTCACTCCCAGGATTTCGTTTTACTCAGCGCGCGTGCCTTATCGCGCAGGACAGTCACTCCTGATGAAATCTCTGGCGCCGGAGCGTTGCTTGAGCGCGGTGACAGTCACTCTCCAGAGGTTCTGGTTGAACAGCTCGGGGCTGCCGGATATGTTCGCGAAGATCCGGTAGGAGCAGTCGGCGAATTTTCAATGCGCGGCGGCATTCTCGACGTCTGGTCGCCCGGACAGGAACGCCCCGCGCGAATAGAATTTTTCGGTGACGAGATAGATTCGATCCGGACCTTTGATCAGGAAACTCAACTTTCCACCAGTCAGGTAAGCACGATCGAGATTGTTCCGATGCGCGAGGTGTTGGTGCGCAGCGAAGATTTCACCGAATGGGCCAGCGCAGCTCGTCAACGATGGAGCGACGAGCGATATGAACGAGCACTTCGCGATCGCACAGTTTTTGCCGATGAGGGGGAAGGCTTTTCCGGGTGGGAATGGTTGATGCCGATTATTCGCGAACGAAGCGGGAGCATATTCGATTATTTAAGGGATGCTGTCCTCGTAGTCGACGAGCCATCGACAGTGGAGGCGTACCTCGGCGAAGTCTATCAAACACTCGGCGATCGTTACGCCGAGACGGACGCAGCAGACGACATAGCTTTACAGCCCCAGGAGCTGTATCTCTTGCCGGAGGAGCTGCGAGCAAAGATTGACGAACGACAAAGGATCGAACTGCGCGTACTTGGGCGTGCGGCCGCTGAACTCGATCAAAGTGTTGCGTTGGATTCAGAGGTACCAAAAATCCAACTTGGTCGGGCGAGAAGCGTACGCCATCCACTCTTTCTTTTCCCGGTTGCCGAACAAGCAGTTGAAGTTGAATGGAAAACACAGTCAGCTTTGAAGTATCACGGTCGTCTGGCAAATCTCGCGACCGATCTGCGTGGCACTCGAGAGAAGGGCATTACAACCCTACTCGTCATGCCGAGTCTCGGAGTCGCGGAGCGGGTTGCGGAAATTCTCGCGGAATATGAAATTGACCCCCGGCTTTCGTTGGTAGATGAAGCAGTTGAATCTTCGAACGCCGCTTCGCAAACGATTGTCACTGTCGGTCGTCTCAGCAGTGGCTTCGAAGTGCTTGCTGCGCGGCTCTTAGTCCACGTAGAAGGCGATCTCTTCGACGAGGCGGGAGCCCAGGCTCTTGAGCGACGTGCGCCTGGGTCAGAAGGCAGACGGCAGACGGCAGAAGGCAGGAAGAAAAAATCAAAGACTGCAGCGTTTCTTTCGGACTTCCGGGACCTTAAGTCCGGAGACTACGTTGTGCACGTTGATCACGGAATCGCGCGTTTTGGCGGATTGCAAACGCTTAATCTGGGAACGCGAAGCAGCGAGTTTATGCTGCTTTTTTACGCGGAAGACTCGAAGCTTTACGTTCCAGTCGAGCGGTTGGATTTGGTGCAACGCTATTCGAGCGCCGAAGGACATCAACCACAGCTCGATCGTCTTGGCGGCCTCGGCTGGCAAAAGACGAAGGCCAAGGCGAAGCGCGCGATGCGCGATATGGCTGACGAGCTCTTGCGGCTATATGCTGAGCGCAAACTCGTAGGTGGATATGCTTTCGCCGCCGACACCCCGTGGCAGCGGGAGTTTGAAGATGGGTTTGAATATGTCTTGACTCCCGATCAAGAGACCGCGATAGAGGACGTAAAACATGACATGGAAGAGCCGACGCCGATGGACCGTCTCCTATGTGGCGATGTCGGTTACGGCAAAACGGAAGTCGCGATGCGCGCTGCCTTCAAAGCCGTGATGGAAGGCAAGCAGGCAGCGGTGTTGACGCCCACTACAGTTCTTGCCTATCAGCATTACGACACTTTCCGCAGCCGCTTTGCGCCATTTCCAGTGAAGATTGAATTATTGTCGCGCTTTCGTTCCCCCAAGGAACAGAAGGAGGTCGCCAGGCGCGTAGAGGCAGGGGAAATAGATGTAGTCATTGGGACGCACCGGCTGCTGTCGAAAGACGTTCGATTCAAGGAACTCGGAATTGTTGTGGTTGACGAGGAGCAGCGCTTTGGCGTGGCCCATAAGGAGCGTTTGAAACACCTGAAGAAGCGCGTCGATGTGTTGACACTTTCGGCGACTCCGATACCGCGAACCCTTAACATGTCGCTTAGCGGCCTGCGCGATATGTCGTTGATTGAAACTCCTCCCCGCGATCGACTCGCAATCCAAACCCAGGTTGTGCAGTTTTCTGAAAACGTTATCAAGTCGGCGATTGAACTGGAACTGGGCCGTGGCGGGCAAGTGTTCTTCATACACAATCGGGTGGAAACCATCGAGACGATTGCCGCCCTCGTTCAAAGGCTGGTGCCTCAGGCTCGTTTGGTTGTAGGGCACGGGCAGATGAACGAAAAAGAGATGGAGCGTGTAATGCTCGATTTCATTGAATTCAAGCACGATGTGCTGGTTGCCACAACCATCATTGAGAACGGGATAGACATCCCCCGCGCCAACACGATCATCATAAATCGCGCCGATCAATATGGTCTTTCTCAACTTTATCAACTGCGGGGGCGTGTTGGCCGCTCTAATCGCCGGGCTTACGCTTATCTTTTAATACCCGGCGAACAGGAGCTTTCGCCAATTGCCAAGCGCCGTTTGGCAGCGATTCGGGAGTTTTCAGATTTGGGTGCAGGCTTTCGGATTGCCGCCCTCGATCTGGAACTGCGGGGCGCGGGAAATCTTCTTGGTGGTCAGCAATCAGGTCACATGGATGCGCTCGGATTTGATCTCTACACGCAGATGCTGGAACGCACCGTGGCGGAGTTGCGCGGCGAAGCAGTTGAAGATGAAACCAGCGTTTCGCTTAACCTGGGCGTTGACGTGGCCATACCCGATGAATATATCAACGACATGGGCCAGCGACTGCGCACTTATAAGCGCGTTTCCTCGGCGCGAGATGAAGAGACGCTTTCGAATATTCGCAATGAGACTCGAGATCGATACGGGCGGCTCCCTGAGGCTGTCGAGCAACTATTTGGGTATGCTCTGTTGAGACGACTCGCGGAGGATATCGGAATTCTCTCAATAGATAAGACAACTGACGGAGTGGCGGTGAAGTTTAGCGAAAAGGCGCATATATCGCCGGAAAAACTGACGGCATTCGTCAGCGGCCGAGAGGGCCGGGTTTTCACTCCCACCGGCGTATTGCGATTGGCTCTAGACGAGGACGAGCAGGACCAGCTGATGGACACATTACGTGGCACGTTGCTGGAATTGAGGTTTGAAGACTAGAATTGACCATCGAAGCAAACAGCAAACAGTCAACAGCAAACAGCAGGACAGTCTACAACGAAGCGTAGTAAGTTATTCATGAACAGTGCAAGCGGGACCGCAGGTCAAGGGCATTCAAAATTCGAGCATCCTGCGTTACCCTCTCTCAGAGTTTGATTTATTCCGGCTGTTCACTGTTTGCTGTTTGCTAATTACTTATGGGGAGAATTTTGTGAGATTCAAATTCATATCATTAGCGCTGACGGGCATTTTTGCATTCGCGATTTTGGCATCAGTCCCATCGTCAACTTTTGCTCAGGAGGGCGAATTGCAAGTCGTTGACGAGGTTATCGCGCAAGTAAACGACGACGTGATCACGCTCTCGATGTTGAAGCGTGAATCCAAAGAACGGATTGAAACGCTGAAGCAAGCGGGAATGACGGCAGAGCAAGCCTCTGAAGAAGTCAATAAGCGACAACCTGAATTAATCGCCACCCTCGTAAACCAGCAACTCCTGCTACAAAAAGGGAAACAACTCGATCTCTCCGCCGAAGTCGAAGCGGAGGTGAACCGGCGGATGCTCGAGGTGGCAAAAGAGCAAGGCATTACCAGCATTGAAAAACTGGATGCCGCGATGCGAGAGAGTGGCGTGGATCCGGTAGCGACTCGGCAGACACTTCGCGTCGAAATCATGAAGCAGGCTGTGATTCAGCAGGAAGTTAATCGAAAGACTTTCTTTGGATTGACGACCCCTGAGTTGAAAAAATATTTCGACGCGCACCAGGACAAATTCCGCAAGCCTGAAAACGTGACGCTGTCTGAGATATTTTTGAGTTCCGCAGGCAAAAACGAAGCGGAAGTAAAGGCGAGAGCCCTCGAGCTTGTCAGGCAATTGCGTGCAGGCGCAAATTTTGGCGCGCTTGCCGCAGCAAATTCAGAGCGCGAAATGAACGGTGTGCGCTCGGCTCCTCAGAATAAGGGCAAGGTCGGTACTTTCGCGGCTCCCAGTCTGCGTGACGATATCGCTGCCGCCGTGAAAAATGTGAAAGTTGGTGATGTGAGCGATCCGCTTCGTTCAAATGACGGTTATCAGATTCTTCGCGTTGACGAGCGGACGGCAGCGAGCAGTGCTGCATCTTTCAATGAGAATCAGGTGCGCGAGGCTATTACGATTGAGCGGTCAGAAAAGCAGCGTGACGAATACTTGCAGAGTTTGCGCAATGACTCATACATCAAGATCTCCGACAGCTACCGCGCAGCCGTGGCGCCAATATTGAAACTTGCGCCGGAGAAAACAGCCGACAACAGCAGTGCCCCAACGGCAGGACAAAAGCCGGCGGAAAAGAAAAAAGGCAAACTGCTGGGAATCTTCCCCAGACCGTAGATCAGGAGCAGGCGGCGGGAAGCAGGAGCAGGGAACTTGTCTCGGATTTTCAATGACAAATGAGAATTTTATGAGAAATGAAAAATGATGAATGGAAAATTTTCCATTTCTCATTTCACATTTTCCATTTTTCATTGAAGAACGCGAGGAAGAGCTCCTGCGGTCTGCCTACTTAGCAGCGTACGCCCCATGCGCCTCGATCTCTTTCTTAAAGCGAGTCGGCTCTGCGGCGGTCGAACCCTGGCTCAAAAACTTTGCGACGCTAGTCGAGTCAGCGTCAACGGAAGTTCCGCTAAATCTTCCCATGCCGTCAAGCCCGGTGACGAAATCCTAATCCGTCGCCACAATACATTGACGACTATCCGGGTTGTTTCGGTCCCCACCACCCGCCAGGTTTCGCGAAAAGACGCAAGCAGTCTATATGACGTGGTGAGCAACGAATCCTTAGACCCGGCCGAGCTTTGAGCTAACATTATCGCGTGAGATTGCGACGCTCGATGCCCAACGCCCAACTCTTGATGCCCAACGCTCCATGGTCAAGGTCATGAAACACTTCGTTTGCTTCGTTGCTTTTCTCGCGTGTCTAATCGGTCTCGCGTGCCCGCCGAGCGAAACGCTGGCCGGGTCATCAGCCTCGCATCGCGATGACAAGAGTGGTGTGTTGAGGACGCGAACCGTGGGCGGCGCGATGGGTTGATTTCACGTAAGGAGTATGAGGCTATCGTCAAGGCTAATAAACGCAAAGCCACTCCTCCCCAAAATACCGCCCTCGGTGGATTGATCTACATTCACGGAAACGGAGCCAAAAGCGATTGGACATTGGGCTGCGTGGCATTAGAAAATGAGGATATACGGGAATTGTTCGCTGCAGTCCCTGTCGGAACGCCGGTGACGATTAAGCCTTGATACAAGACAGGTAAGCAATGACGCTGGAGATTAAGCCATTCAAGATTCGTGATATTGAGATCAGCCCACCGTTGATCCTTTCGCCGATGGCCGGCGTTACTGACGTTTCATTTCGGCGTCTGCTTAAGCGGCGCGGCGGTGTCGGCTTGAGCGTGTCTGAGTTCATTTCCGTCGAAGGTCTGACGCGCAGCAATCCGAAGTCCAAGCGGCAAATGCGGTTTTATCCGGAGGAGCGACCGTTTGCGGTACAGATTTTTGGTGGACAACATGAACGCATGCGCATGGCAGCGGAGATGGCGGAGGAAATCGGCGCTGACATTCTCGATATTAACTGTGGTTGTCCGGCGCCTAAAGTTGTTAAGCATGGTGGGGGATCCGGTCTGTTGAAGGACCATGAACGTCTCGAGACAATTCTTAAAGAGATTAAGAAGGCCATCACGATTCCCCTCACGATTAAGATTCGCGCAGGCTTTTACGATCACACGATAAATGCTGTTGAGACGGCGAAGCTTGCGGAAGCTTGCGGCGTCGAACACATTGCTCTCCACGGCCGTACCAAAGAGCAAGGCTATCGTGGTCGTGCAAACTGGGATCTGGTGAAACAGATAAAGGAAACTGTCAGCGTGCCGGTATCAGGCAGTGGTGATGTGACCACTATCGAAGGTGCGTTCGCGCGTTTTCGTGAAACGGGTTGCGATGGCGTCTTGATTGGACGTGGCGCGATGGCTAACCCCTGGATCTTTCGCCAGATTGAAGACGTCATTCACGGCCGCGATATTTTCGAACCGACTCTCGCCGATAAGCGAGCAATTCTGCATGAGTATTTTGACATGCTGCGCGAAGACATGCCTGAGACACCGGCAATCAATCGCATGAAACAACTTGCCGGACAATTCACGCGTGGATTGCAGGGCGGCGCGCTCTTTCGCACATCTCTATACCATTCCCACTCAGTGGAAGAAATCCTTCATCGTATCGAGGAATACTTCGGAGCTATCGAGCTGGGCCAACCTTATTTTGGTGAGGCAGGCAAGCCGATTGAAGAGGCTGCCGAACTCGATTCGTGTGAAGCAGCCAACGCTGCCTAGCGCGAATTATTACCTATCCTCCTGTTACGCATTATTGGGTGGCATCTTTACCAAGGATAACGGCGTGCAACAGCCGCTCATCGTTTAGAAAGCGGACTTGTCCGCCCGGCACGGCCGGGGCACAAGTGCCCTATCTAAACGGCGCGCGGAGAACTTTTGGACCGTTCAATCGCATCCGATGATCGGCGTGAAAGGAAACGATAATGCGGAAGGTGATCTTTGGCGGCGCTAGCAGTCTCGACAATTATTTCGCGCGGAAAGACGACTCGGTCGATTGGCTGTTGTGGAGTGACGAAGTGACATCGATCATATCCGAGTTTTGGAAAGGGATCGACACGGTGGTGATGGGACGCCGGACTTACGAGGTTGCGCTGCGCATGGGAGGCGGCGGCGGTGCATATCCGGGCGTGAAAAACTATGTCTTCTCTCGAACGATGAAACAAGGCGCAAATAAGAAGGTCAAGAACCTCGAGATCATTTCGGAAGATGCCGCAGAGTTCGTTCGAAGCTTAAAAAACCAGGAGGGCAAAGACATCTGCGTGATGGGTGGAGGATTGCTGGCTAAATCGCTCTTCGAAGCAAACGTGATTGATGAAGTCGGCTTTAATATTCATCCAGTCCTGCTGGGCTCCGGGATACCGGTCTTTCACGAGATGAAGAGCCAGATTGATCTCGAACTGCTTGAGTGTAAAACTTTGAAGACTGGCTGCGTGCTGGTCCGTTATCGTGTGAAACCCGTGACCGTGACTAAGAAATTAGCTGCCAAGGGCGCCAAGAACGCAAAGAAAAGGCAAACGAAGAGAAGGCGGAGATGACTGAGCAGCGCAAGATCATCGTTTACATTGCAACGAGCGCGGATGGCTACATCGCGCGGCCGGATGGCAACGTGGATTGGCTAAACCGGCCACGGCCGCCTGGCGATTACGGCATGGGCGCGTTTTTCAAGACCATCGATACAATTCTATTTGGCCGGAAGACCTACGGCCCTGTCTCCGGAAAAAAGGGAGGAGGCTATGGCTTCGGTTCCAAAATCAAAAACTACGTTTTCACTCACCACCCTCCCAAGTCTGCCCCTCCGGGGGTCGAGTTTGTCAACGAACCCATCGGTAACTTTGCCCAGCGTCTGCGCGCCGTGCCGGGCAAGGACATTTGGATGATGGGAGGCGGCGGAATTATCGCGTCGTTTCTCGACGCAGGCGAGATTGACGAGTTCATCATTCATGTCATACCCACGTTTATTGGCGAGGGCATTCCACTTATCGCCCCCAAACATCGTGAGGTAGAACTGAAATTACTGTCCGTTCGTGATTATCCCGACGGCGTTGTGCGACTTCATTATGTGGTCGAGCGGGTTGAACCTCTGCGCGTAGGCAGGAAAAAGAGGAAGAGGTAGGGACGCCATCCTTCCTTTCAATACCGCGCCCAATTCCCTTGCTGCCGCACGTTGCGATTGCAACTTTGCCAATGAGGTCCATAGTTGAGTTCGCTAAGCGCTAGATCGAATGACGGCAAACATGAGTTCGGCGGCATAGCCGCGAAAGAATTATCGTGTGAGCGGAAAGGCAGAGCCTTTCCGCACTGCGGACGGCAAAGCCGCGAACGGATGTCTTAACGAAGCGGACGTGCTGCTGCCACTGTGGCAGGAGGTTTTCCACTTCCAGTATCGAGGTTGACGGGAGCCGGATAACCCTTTCCTTTGAGAACAGCCAACTCAATAACAACTTCTTTCTGCCTCTTGCCTATTGGCTTCTTGACCTCAGCCGTTCCTACCTTCTTATCTGTCTTGTCCGTTGTCCTGTTTGGAGAAGCGGCTGGTGGCGCGGCTGACCCAGGCTTGTTAAGAGCAACCGCGTTTGGATGTCGGGACATCGCATTGAGCCCATCCAACACCTGAGTGCGTTCCACATCACTCAGGTCTTCAAGACTGAGGCCATTCGCTTGCAAAACCGCACGCAGGTTTTCTTCAGTGTTTGTGTCCTGGTCATAAACGTCACGATAGATGTGCAACTTTCCATCTTCGATGACTATAGTTTCATATCGCAATTCTACGGGCACGACACGGTCCAATTTCACGACTTTGGTTTGAGTCCTGTCCTTGAAGTATGACTGGATGGCCTTGTCAGAAATTTCGCCACCAGCCACCTGGGCCAGCAGCTTGGAAAAATCCTGAACCTGCGCACTCGTCAGACCTACACAGCCGTGCGAAGCAAATGTCCCCAGTTTGGCCGGTGATTTTCCCCCGTGGATAAGAGATGGTAGTCCTATGGGAATTTTAATGGGACCAAGCGGATTGAGTTTACTGCCGGCTTCCACCTTCTCGCCCACGCTCACGTTTTTCATTTTTGCTACCCAGGGTTCGTCCGGCGGCGTCCACGTTGGATTGAAAATAATCGTTTGGGCTTTTCTTAGACCGGTTGGAAGCGGAAATTCCGGGTAGCCGATACCGATCTTGTATGACTTAACGAGAGAACCTTCCTGAAATACGTCCATGCGAAAAGCGGGGATATTTACAACCACACGCGTGTCTTTCGGCACGGCATTAGGACCTGGTAGCATCGCATTGTCCGGTCCATTGGTATTGGCCGGTTTATCGGTCTTATCGGTTTTGTTGGCATCGGATGTTTCACTCCCCTTGACCCAGTATTCACGTGCCAGCGCAAAAAGATTCTCCGCTTTCTGTTCTCCAATAACTCCGCGAATGGCTTCCGTGGCGTGATGGCGCGATTGCTCGGCCTGACGCGTCTGCTCAGGGTTTCCACTTTGTTCTTCGGTGTTCGATTGCCGAAGCCTCGCAACTTCGTCGCCCGAGATTTTCTGCAGCTGAGCTATTTGCTCGTCTGTAAGTGCAATCCTGGATTTCAAACTCGACTTAAATGCTTCATCCGAAAACAGTGCATCCAGCACGGGCAACGTCACGGGAATGGCGGTAGCCGTGCTGACTTCGCCTGAGGGCGAGACTGAGGCGGACGGTGAAGGACTGCCTGGAGTTATTGAGGTCGGGGAATTACCGCCCGGCTGCGTTGCGCAACCCGCGGCAATAATCGAGAGGGCTAAGATTAGCCCGAGACTTGAATGTTTAATTGTGTTCATTTTGAAGTTCCTCAGTTACCTGTGTTTATTGACATGATGTCGGTTTTGTTCAAAGCAGGATAATAATCGCTCGGTAGCTAATTTCCAGCAACAGGTGTTCCCACACACTTTGCAGGGACTGACACGCCCCACGTGCACCGAAACCCTCGATCGCGAAAAGGGCTTGCACGATTAGCGAACGAATGCGCTGGCACTCTTCATCAAGCGGTAGCGACCGGCCCCAGCGCTCAACATTCGGATTAGCACAATCAGAACCGCGAGCGGTAGCGACCGGCTCCAGCGCTCAACATCCGATTAGCAACGCAAATCAGAACCGCGAGCGGTAGCGACCGGCCATTGTGATAGCCACTCTACGCGTCCGATCCGATTATTAGCTCACCTTCGAAGTTATTCAGCGGGTCTTGCGGCTCTGCCGCCTGATGTGCGGAATGGCTATGCCTTTCCGTAAACAATCACTATTGTTCTGGAGGCTGCGCCTCCCGCAGTGGGATCGAGGCATAGCCTCGGACTCTAAAGGTCAGCTGCCGGAAAGGCATAGCCATTCCGCACATCAGGTGGCATAGCCGAAAAGCCTAGGTCACGGAAAGGCTAAAGGGCCCAGGTCATCGAACAGATAACCCAAGTCGTTACCCCGCGCGGTTCTGATATTGAGTGGCCCCCTGAGTTGTTTCTTTATCCGTGAGGTCACACAAAGCCCGTGAAGCAGGAGACGGCATTCATTGACTGACGTTTTGCCGGACTACCTATGCAGAATTGGGTAGGGATTGATGTGGGTGCCTTCCCAGTGCCGCTTTGGATCGGCAATGACGGAGATCGAAAAGTGAAGATGGAAATTCCCGGCGCCGGCGTTACCGGTGTCGCCGACGTAAGCGATGACCTCGCCCTGGCGAGCGAATTTTCCGGGGACAAGGCCGTCAGCATAACGCTGAAGATGGGCGTAGTAAAACACCAGCTTCTTATCTGTGCTGAGTTGGTAAATCGTCATTCCGCCGCGCTCGCTTTGTAAGAGTCTTGTGATTTCTCCGTCGGCAACTGCCAAAACCGGCGTTCCCGCCGGCGCGGCGATGTCGATGGCGTCATGGACACGTCCTTCAGAACGCGCATCGGTGAAGGTGTCGAGTAGCTGATCAGGTCTCACACCCACCACC
>JBHEMV010000038.1:0-30672 GCA_046262375.1 Pyrinomonadaceae bacterium | reverse complement strand
GTTTGAAACGCCGGGCTAAACTCATACCGACGCTACGCGTCGAAGAGACTAAATCAGCTTCCTTTAAGTTGTCGCGGCGTTACGACAAGCTGAAAGCTTATCGGACATCAAACTGACCCAGTACGCGAGGGCGCCCATTAAGACCGAAGACGACACGAGCCCTAGTGGGGCTGGGTGGTTTTCTCGGTCTTGCTTTTTCCCTTCTTTTCAAGTGCTGACGGGAGTTTGTTTGCAGCTTGCAGAATTGATTCGGTGTATTCAGTGAGTTGAACGAAGCTGCGGATTTCTTCGATGCTCTTCGCTTCAGTCTCAAGTGGTTTTAATTGTTCCATGATGCGCGAGGCTGCGGCCGCAAGCTTGCGAAGAGACTTCGATAGCAGCGGATTCTCTTCATCGCGTGCGCTTACGTCGTCAATATTTGTAATTGCCTCGTCAAAAATCCTTGCGATATCACCAACGAGTTCGGCACGTGTCCCGGTAGGCAGGTCCCCCCAGGTTTCCGAATCCTTTTTCAACTGCTTAGCGGTTGACGCTTCTGCGCGGTTTATCGCGAGCATGCGGCGATCCGCAGCTTTGATGAAAACGTCGATGCGCTTATCAAGTACTTGCGCGTCCCTTATCAACTCTACTTCCTGAGGCATCAGGTGCTCTCGAGCTTGAATAACACGCGCTCGGGTTGGAAAACCAAGAGTCGAAATCAAACTAAGCGTCAGTAGTAAAGTGCAGGCAGGGGCAATCATAGTTTTTTCATTCCGGTGTAATTGAACTTTTCTGAATTGGCTTGGCTACCTCTTTTGGTTCCGGCTGTTGCCGGCGATCGCGAACAACCGTATTACCGTAGAAGGAATTGAGAGCCTCAGTTCGCCCGCTCCTCGCGAAGTCTTCAATTTCCTTTATCCAAACTGCATATTCTAAAGGAGTGCTCCGGCGCATCAAAGTAAGGCGCGGGCCTTGAGCACGAAGAGTTAACTCAATTCGCTTATATAGGTCTCGTGTCTTGTTGCTGTCGCGTTTTATGGTCTTCAAAAAACCAAATACGTCCTCGAGCAAAGCCCAGTATTTGCCGGCCTCAGCTGCCGCGCCATCGTAATCCTGCTCCGACGTCTGGGTTTCAGCAGCGGCAAGATGAGTTTCGGCCAGGTCAAGGGTTGTCCGGACCCGCGCTTTCGGATCTTTCGAGTCGTTGATCTGCGTGCGTTCCATGCGCGGAATAATTTTCAACGGGGGTGGTGCCGCCGACTGCTGAACAGAAGGCTGCTGGCCGCTCACAGCCGCAGGGGCATATACCGCTGCCAGCAGAATGATGATCTGTACGCTGCGAATCATAACTCTCTGGTTTTCAGCAAGTCTCATGTCTGGATGGAATGGGTTTGCAGGTCCGTCATTTGGCCTTGCGCTTCACGCCCTGACCTAACTGAATCTGGCGTCGCAGAGACGGCAGGCGCAATCTTACTTTTTCGATTTCAAGTTGATTAGTCTGTTGATCAGCACTCGCGAGAAAGCTTTGGTAAGCCGCCAGCGCCTGCTCGTATTCTCCAAGATAATCATGCGCCGTGGCAATGAAATAATGGGCAACAGTCAAGTCCGGCTTTGTCTTCAAAAGCCATTGATACTCGGCGACCGATTGGGCGTACTGCTTAAGCTCATACAGCGCGGTAGCCAGATTAGCATGGGCCGCAAAGTTGTCTGGAGCGGCTGAAATTACCTGGCGCAGGATTGCGACCGCATCGGCGAACCGTCGCGCCTGGACCAGTGCTGCACTGAAGCCGACCGCGTAGTCTGAATTATCCGGCCGAATTTCTGTAGCGCGTCGGTAGAAAGCGAGTGAGCGTGTTGGATCCAACGTCCGATAGGAGGCGCCCAGACGCGCCAGAAGGATCGCGTTATCAGGATTTTTGTGGAGCAACGTTTCGAGGGCCTTACGCGACGTAATCGCATCGTCGTTGTTTGCGGCCTCTATCTCTTCCTGAGTGCCTACAACTCCCAGCAGGTTGCCAGGAGAAGCGACTTGTTTAGCCAATCCCGAGGCTTGAGCAATTCGTCGAGACTCTTCAGGTTTGCCTGCCAGCTCGTAGGCGGTGATAAGCCGCGAGAGATTGCTCTTATCTCCTTTTACTAAACCTTCGGCTGCCTTGAGATCGGCGGTCGCCCGTTCCGTGTCGCCAACGGCGATGCGAATTTCTGCTCGCTCCATCAGGGCGGAGAGATTGACAGGATCGCTCTGGAGTACGTGGTCCAAACTCGATAAGGCGCCAATCTTGTCGCCCGTGCTGCGTTCCGCCAAAGCTAGTAAAAGCCAGGTTACAAGTGGAGCTTCTTTGTCATTGGCGGCTCGCCGCGCAAGTTGGAGCGCTTCTTTCGCGTCGCCAGCGCGTAGCCGGATGTCAGCTAGCATGCGAAGGGAAAGATTGTTGTCTGTGTCGAGTACGAGCGTCTGGCGCAAAAAGGGTTCGGCCTCCGCGTCGCGGTTCAGGCGAACCAGCAAAGCTCCTAAGGAGGAGTAGGGAAGTGACCAACTCTTTCCGTGCTCTATCGCGCGCCGAAAGCCGCTTTCAGCTTCAACTAGACGCCCGAGTCCAACCAGGGCACTTCCTCGCTGAAATTCGGCTTCGGCAAACTCCGGACGGACCTTGATGGCTTGTTCGTAAAACTCTAGAGCCTTGAGAAGGTCGCCACGGGCATGCGCGTTTTGACCGCGTTCGAACAGTCTTACCGGATCTGCCGCCCCATCACCAAAGGCGTCTTCGGTTTGTGCCTGCGTTATGTTGTTGAAGCCTAGGGTCAACAACAGCATCGCCACCAGACAAAAGGCTGAAATGGATGATAGATGAGTGAGATTTGGCAGACGGTCGCTCATGGAACAAATCATAACGAGGCCAGGCAAGAAACAGCTGAGGAGATTTCGATCTTAGCATGGTGAAAGGACCGAGTCCAAAAGTTAGCATGACCACTAGCACAATCAATGCGATTCTTAGATGCCGGTTGCGCTCGGCTTGATGCATGAGATAACATTGTCAACCGTAATCCCGCCATTCAATTAGAGAAACGAGAGGCGAAGGGCACGTGTCTCTGTTCCCGGAAAGTCAAACAGAAGTGAGCGACGCTTTGGTCGAAAACAGCGACTTGCAAACCGCCATCGTCGGTGCCGATGACTACCTGATGGTGGCTAAAGAAGCGAAACTGCGTGAATTGTTTCGCGAGATGTGCTCCACGATCGTCGCATTCTCCGGAGGTGTCGACAGTACCTACGTCGCGTATATCGCCAACTCCGAGCTTGGGGAAAAGGCGCTCTGTGTAACCGGCGAATCAGCGAGTTTGCCCGCAAGTCAGCGTGAAGAGACTGCGCGACTGGCTCGACAATTCGGCTTCCGGAGAGAAGTAATTCAAACTCAAGAGCTGGAAGATACTAACTACACCTCAAACGGTCCGACGCGTTGTTACTTCTGCAAAGATGAGCTCTACAAAAAGCTGAAAGACCTCGCTAACACTCGAAGAATCGAATTTATCGTCGATGGCTCTACGCTTGATGATCTCGGCGACTACCGGCCGGGACGCCGGGCCGCAAGGGAGCACACCGTGCGAAGCCCTCTTATCGAAGCCGGAATGACTAAAGCAGACGTTAGAGTGTTGAGTCGAAGAATTGGCTTACCCACCTGGGACAAGCCCGCTAGTCCTTGCCTCTCGTCGCGTTTAGCCTACGGCATCCCGGTAACTATTGAACGTCTATCAACAGTAGATCGCGGCGAAGAGATTCTTCGTGAAATGGGCTTTCGAGAGTTTCGGGTGCGCCACCACGACAATCTGGTTCGTCTCGAAATCGCGTACGGAGAAATGG
Organism: Pyrinomonadaceae bacterium; assembly: GCA_046262375.1. Taxonomy (GTDB): domain Bacteria; phylum Acidobacteriota; class Blastocatellia; order Pyrinomonadales; family Pyrinomonadaceae; genus PSRF01. The sequence goes on along the minus strand of JBHEMV010000038.1, from coordinate 26,837 downwards.
CACGAGCTTTACGGTTAGAGGTTATAGATGAGCTTGCGGTCCGTTTTCGGCAACTTGGCTTCAAATATGTCACCCTTGATCTTCACGGTTATCGCAGCGGAGCGATGAACGAAGTTTTGGGGCGGCGAGTTGATGATTAGCGGGGCGCTTTTACTTTATTCGTTTCTGTTCCTAATTTAACTAAGCGCTAGATTTTCTTACCCTTTTATGAACCGACTTTGAAGGACTCGACTCGGAGATTGCCATGGCAGCTATGCAAAGCACAGTCTATGTAGACGACATCCGCGAGATCAAAGAAGAAAACCCATTTGAGTCAATGATGTCGCGATTCGACCGGGCGGCGCAGTTGCTCAATCTTGATGCAGATTTGTATGCGGTTATGCGCGTTCCAAACAGGGAGCTCAAGGTTTACATACCCACAAGGATGGACTCCGGGAGAATCCAGGTTTTTGAAGGCTATCGTGTGCAACATAACTTTGCGCGTGGCCCAGCCAAGGGTGGAATACGGTATTCCCCCGATGTGAATCTCGATGAAGTGAGAGCACTGGCAGCGTGGATGACGTGGAAATGCGCAGTGGTGAATGTCCCTTTTGGCGGAGCTAAGGGTGGCATCATCTGTGACCCGCAGCAGATGTCTATCGGAGAGCTGGAGCGCATGACCCGGCGTTATGCTTCAGAGCTGTTGGATTTCATTGGCCCTGAAAAAGATGTTCCCGCCCCCGATATGAATACTAACGAACAGACGATGGCCTGGATTATGGACACCTACTCCATGCACGCCAGACATACGGTGACAGCGGTGGTAACTGGAAAGCCCATTGATCTGGGTGGCTCATCGGGGCGGCGCGAAGCGACAGGGCGAGGGATTCTGTTTGTAATCAACGAGGCAATAAAGCGATTTGGCATGTCACCTCAAACCACCCGGGTTGTAGTCCAGGGATCTGGCAATGTTGGCGGCATAGGAGCTCAATTGCTACACCAGGCGGGTTACAAGGTGGTCGCGCTCTCCGACATTCATGGAGGAATCTATAACTCCCAGGGTATTGACATTCCCGCGGCTCTGAAACATCTCTCCGCTACTCGCTCCTTTGAGGATTATGAAGGGGTTGAACGAGTAACGAATAGCGAACTGCTGGAGCTGGAATGCGATGTGCTCGTTCCTGCCGCTACGGAAAACCAAATTACTTCGCAGAACGCCGATCGAATAAAATGTAAAGTGCTTGCCGAAGGTGCGAACGGGCCCACGACGGCTGCCGCCGATGAGGTTTTGCACGAGAAGGGCGTCTTTGTTATCCCCGACATTTTAGCGAATGCCGGAGGGGTCACAGTTTCCTATTTTGAGTGGGTGCAAGACAGGATGGGCTATTTCTGGCGAGAAGACGTAATTAATCAGCGACTTCAGGAAACTATGGTTGCGAGCTTCAATGATCTGTGCCGTTATGCGGACTCGCATTCGGTCGACACGCGCACCGCGGCTTACATGCTGGCTATTGATCGAGTGGCCTACGACACTCGCATGCGGGGTATTTACGCGTGACGGAAAAAACATAAAGAAATTGTCCTGGGCAGTGAAAAGGTCTTGATTTCCCCAAAAAGGTAGAGTATGGTCTGGCCTGATTTTGTACCTCGGACTAGTGTGAAGATATTTTGGCCCTGGGCCAGTGTTTGAGTGCCGAATCGTTGACACTAAACCGCACTTCTCGTATAACAAGTGGCGTTTAGGTTTCTCTGGCGACGGATTGAACCTTGCAGTGTCGAACTGTCAGGTGGTTGTACCTAAGGTTTACTCAACCATAAGGATTTGCAACAAGACTGTTTAAGCGTTCAATTCGTCAGCTTGTAGTTGGCGCCTCCGAATTGCAGGGACGAAACGCCGGGTGAATTATAAGCTGGCTCCTTGCCCACGGTGGCATTCATAATCAAACTTCTATACTCATTTCGCAGGAGGAATGCGATGAGACTCGCAAATAGAGCGCTTATTGCCGCGCTCGTTACATTGGTCCTATGTACCGTGGTATCCGCGCAGACTTTGAGATCGCAGGACGATCCGCGGAATCAATCTCCGTCAGTGGGCACCGGCGGTCCCGAGGGCGGTCCTACGGGACTGTTCACGATCTACGACGGATCGACGATTCGCAGGGGAGAGTTTACGTTCAGTGTTGCGTACAGTAATTTTGATCGCGACCCTGGCAACGTTGACATAGTTGATGTCCCGCTAAGCTTTAATGTTGGCTTGAACGATCACATTGAGTTGTTTTTCAAGACAAATGGTCTGCGTGGAATCAAGGTTAACAACCCACGGAATCTGTCAAGCTTTTATCTACCCAACTCGCAGCTCCGCACCGGCGCCAACCTGTGCACACTGCCGGCTATTATTCTGGCTCCCACCCGTGTGAGCGGTCCCACGCTTCCGCCAGGTGGTATATTCCGGCCGGCTGGTCCGCCCTGCGCTGTCGGGGGACAGGGTTTCACCCAATTCCCGTTTGCGGGTGCGGGTCCAAATTTTGGTTTGACTAACCCTGTGTTCTCGCCCGTCTTTGTTAGTCAGTTAGGTCCTGCCAGTGGCGGCGGGACTGGGCATTGGGGTGCGGCTGGCAACTTTCCTGGCATAGGTTCAATATTCGGTAGCATCCTGCCCGGTATTGTCCTTACGACGAGGGTCCGGCCGCCAGCGCCGCCACAGTTCAATTCTATAACGGTTCCAGTTACGTCTACTTTCGCGCCCAGCTATTTGCCGGATGCGCCTTTCGTTAACAGGCTCTACGGCGAATCGAGTTTTACTAATTTCGTGGCTGGCGCCAAAATTCGTTTCACCGGCCCGAATAACCCGCTCGGGGTTGCGATCATTCCCTTCTATCGTTGGTATCCAGACAACGCCGACGATTTCTCTGGGTTTAATCAGATGCAGCGCGGTGCCGGACCAGGGGCAAAGTTCGGTGACATTGGCCTCATCGGAGTCGTTGACGCCAGGCTAAGCAAGCGCGTCAACGTGTCGGCTAACATAGGTTATATCCTTAATAGCAATCCGAAGAGCAAAGCAATGGGGGACGTTGTTCTTCTGGACCGCGGCGATGAGTTTCTTGGTGGACTTGGATTCGACTTCCCAATCAACAAACACATACAGATTATTGCTGAAGCGCGTTCGACGATGTACGTGGGCGGGCGAACTCCGAATGCATTTCCAAATAACCCGATTGACGTTTTGGGGGGAATTAAGATTTACCCGAGACGGTGGTGGGGACTTGGCGCAGCCTATCGCATGCATGTAAACCAGCAGGGCGACCGGATCTTTGGTGGTAGTTCAACTTTCCCGGCTGGCTTCGTGGAGTCGGACGATCCGCATGGGTTTATCGGTCAATTCTGGATCGGACATCGTAATGCGAGGGTAGGTCCGGCGCCGCCTAATCAGGCACCGACAGTCTCTGTGTCGGCGTCCAACTCTACAATTACTCTGCCTTGCAGGGAGGGAACCAGCCAGGGCAGTTGTACGCCGAGCGCAAGTCGATCGGTAGAATTAACCGCCGACGCGCGCGATCCGGATAACGACACGCTGCTGTATACCTGGTCTGTGACCGGTGGCCGGATTACTAATGATGGCAGGACGGTGAGCTGGGATCTTTCCGGTGTAAACCCGGGAACTTATACTGCAACCGTCGAGGTTGCCGACGGATGTTGTCACACGGTACCGGCTTCCACGACCGTGACGGTTACCGAGTGTACCGACTGCCGTCCCGGCTGCCCGAATGTTTCAGTAAGCTGCCCCGATTCAGTGGATGCGGGCTCATCGATTACGTTCAGCTCGTCGCTTTCATCTGATGCGAACGTAACTTACAACTGGTCAGTCTCGGCAGGCACGATTACTGGTGGACAGGGCACTTCATCCATCACGGTCGATACTGCCAACTTGGGTGGCCAAACCGTTACGGCAACAGTTGAGCTTGGTGGACTTGATCCGGCCTGCTCGAGGACGGCTTCTTGCTCTACGAGCGTACGTCCGGTGAGAGGGGAGAGCACCAGGTTTGATGAGTATGGCGACATCAAGTTTAACGATGAGAAGGCTCGTCTCGACAACTACGCCATTCAATTGCAGAACCAGCCAGGGGCCCAGGGCTACATCGTTGCCTATGGCAGCTGTGCGGGTGAAGCACAAGCAAGAGCTGACCGCGCGAAAGATTACCTGGTCAACAACCGCCAAATCGACGCTGGTAGATTGGAGACAATTGACGGTGGTTGCCGGTCAGACTTGGCCGTCGAGCTCTGGATAGTGCCCTCGGGCGCGACTCCACCGGCGGCTAGCATGGATAACATCATCTCGCCTTGTCCGGAATGTAGGAGGACCACGCCGCGTCGTCGTACTCGCCGCGGACGCCGGGATGAGTAACAAACAATACGCTCGCGTCGCATAGAAAGACGCGAAGCCCTTCCAAAGCGGGCGATGTCTCTCCAAGTTGAGAGCGTCGCCCGCTTTGTTGTCTTAACATTGTGAGATGTTTACAACTTCTTATTCACGTCCCAGCATCCTAGGGGCGTTAAAGTAGTTAGATACAAACAGAAGAAACTAGATTAAACTGTGATTGGCTTTTACGTCTTGTCGTTTTCGAGGTTTGCTTGTGAATATGATTAATCGATTACCAAAACTGATGCTTCTTATTCTTGCGGCTGTTGTTCTGCAGCTTGCCGCGTTCGGATCTACGCTGAACTCTGCCAGCGGGAGCCCGGCTGACCAGAGCAATTATTCGGATGACTGGCGCGCCAATGGCCCTCCGGGAGGAGACGTTCGCAGTCTGGTTGTTGACCCAAAAAATCCTGATCGCTTTTATTTTGGCACCCTCGACGGGCAGCTTTATACGTCCGCGGACGGAGGCAAGACATGGGAATATCTCTACAACTTTAACCGACCGAAACTTTTCGTGGATCACATCATTGTCGATCCGCGGGACTCAAAAACACTCTATGTTGCGGCCCATCGGCACAAAGAGGCAGGTGGATTCTTCAAATCCACTGACGGCGGACATAAGTGGCGCGAAAGCCCCGAACTGAAGAATGAAGCGTTGCATTCTTTGTCGCAGTCAGAGTCCGAACCCAACGTTTTAATCACCGGCACTTTTAATGGCATTTTCAGGTCCGATAATTCAGGAGATTCCTGGACACAACTCCCGACGCAAAGTACGCCCGGACTCTTTCACGTTGAGTCACTCGCGATTGATCCCAGGACCACTAACACAATCTACGCAGGAACATGGTACCTGCCTTATAAGTCTACGGACGGCGGAAAAACCTGGAAAAGCATCAAGAACGGCATCATCGACGATTCTGACATCTTCGCTATAGACATTGATCCTCGTGATCCCAATCACGTTATTGCCTCGGCCTGTAGTGGGATCTATGAAACGAAAAATGCCGGCGATTCCTGGAAAAAGGTGCAGGGAATTCCTTCTCAGTCGCGCCGGACCCGAGCTATCGTTCAACATCCGACAATTGCGGGACTCGTTTTTGCCGGAACCACGGAAGGATTTTGGCGTTCAGAACGCGGGGGGGCTGCTGACTCATGGATGGTGACTACATCCCGGCAGCTGGAAATCAATTCAATCACGATTCATCCTTCACGCCCGCAAACTATCTACATTGCTACAAACAATTACGGTGTGATGGTCTCCCATGACGGGGGCAAAAACTTTGCCCCGACCAATGGTGGTTACAGCGGAAGATTCGCAAATGTCATAACTGCCGATCGGGAGACGCCAGGTCGAATCTATGCCGCGACAATAAACACAACTACAGGCGGCGGGTTTCTCTTCTTAAGCACGGACAACGGCGTGACGTGGCGTCCATCGATGCGCAATATGCCGTCGCGTCTGATCACTTATTCCATCTTGCAGGACGGCCGTGACGCCAACACCATTTATCTGGGTACAAATCTTGGTGTCTATCGGTCTATTGATCGAGGTGCTTCATGGGCGCCTGTATGGACGGGAGCAAAAGCCTCTTCAACCGGCGCTAGGGGGCGGCGAGGAAAGAAACGAAGTGCGCCCGTTCGCGCACCGGGCGCCGTAGCGCAAAAGTCCGGAGATACTATCCGCCGCGCTCAACAAGCATTGAATGCTGCAGGTTATAGCGTAGGGGTAGCAGATGGCAGGGCGGGAACTCAGACGTTGAATGCCTTAAAACGATTTCAAGCCGCCAGGCGCATTACTGTGACTGGAAGATTCGACCAAGCTACGCTTGCGGCTCTCGGGGTAGCCAGCACCGCGAGCAGCCTCGACTCCCCAGAGTCAACTGTTGTCTTGACCGATGCTGTTAACGCTCTTGCGCAAACCTTAGACATCGACGGGCAGCGGCCTCTTTATCTGGCGGCAACTAATTCAGGTCTATATCGCAGCTTTGATCCGATGAAGGGGTGGCAGAAACTGTCCTACGGTATGGGCCTGGATGCCAAGACCAGCACTATATTAACGGACGCACAACACCCGGAAACGATCTTTGTAGGCACTGCGTCCTCGGGGGTTTTTGTATCGCGTAATGCAGGGAAGTCATGGCAACGAGTTTCAGGTATTCCGATCGAGGCTCCTGTAAACACCATGGCTCGAGATCCGCAGCGCCCGTACCTCTATGTTGGTACGAAGCAAGCTTTCTACATGTCTCACGATGGTGGCGCGACCTGGAGCCGGCGGGGTGGCAACCTACCTTTTGGGGATTTCACTAGTATCCTGATCAATCCGCGCAACGGCGATGAAATCTTCGTTGGCAATGCTTATCAAATTGGCGAAATTGGTGGGGGAGTTTATCGCACGACCAACGCAGGAAGCACCTGGACCCGTATTGATCCTAAACAGCGGCGCCTACCCAGCCAACGCATTTGGGCGCTGGCATTCGATTCGCGGGATCAGAATACGCTCTTCGTTGGATCTCACTCGGCAGGCGTATATGTAGTTCCACGCGGTTCAGATAGTGTTTCGGCAGTAACGCAGTAATCGCTTAAGCGGTTGAGAATTCAGCTTACGCACTGGCACTAAAGATCTTGTGTCCTTGGGTCAGGTCTGTCAGCACCTTGACATGCGCTCGCTCAGACGTGTACATTTCGCACCTACCCGGTAAGCGGCTGGTGATTGTCGGACCAAGCGGGTGACTACGGGCGCGGCGGAAATCGAAACACATAAAACCTCCTTTTCCAAATCTATACGGCTCGCATTCCTCGCAAGCTTCAACCCCGACAATATTGCCAAGTCTAACGAAGCAACTGCCGCTTTGAGCGCTGTCCTCCGGTCGTCGGCTACTAAAGATCCGTGGGGCTAAATCGAATACCGATCCGAGGGCGGTGAATTTTCCGGGGCTGTTACAGGAGTTTGCATGGCGAGTGAAGAATCGAAGCTAAAAGAAGAAAACAACAACCTTTCTGCCGGCGAGCAAGCAACCTCGCCATCTCCATCACCTCAATCCGCTTTAAAAGACGCGAGTCAGACGGCGGCTTCCCGCGCCAATGACGATGAAGAACCGCGCCCCGCTGGCGACGTGGACTTCGGACAATTGCTTGATCAATTTGAGCAAGAGCAAGCCTCTCTGCAGGAAGGCGAAGTGGTTCGCGGAACTGTTGTCGGAATCAGTGAACGCGGAGTGGTGATCGACTTTGGGTATAAGTCGGAAGGCATCGTAAACCCGGCCGAATTTACCGAAAATGGCGTGTTGGCAGTCAAGGCAGGGGACGAAGTAGATGTTTTGGTAAAGAACATGGAGACGGCTGACGGCCTCCCCGTGTTGTCTCGCGCAGATGCAGTGCGCATGAAGGCCTGGGATGATCTGGAAAAATCCCACCGCGAGGGAACAAACATTAAAGGCCGGGTGATCGAGCGCATTAAGGGGGGTCTGCGCGTTGATATCGATGGCATCGCAGCGTTCTTGCCCGGCTCGCAGGTTGATGTGCGTCCAGTACGCAATCTCGATTCGCTTCGCAACCAGCAGATCGAAGCGAAGGTAATTAAACTTAATCGGAAACGTTCCAACGTCGTCCTCTCACGCAAGGCTGTCATTGAAGAAGAGAATGCAGGCAGGAAAGGACAAACTCTTCAACACATCGAAGAGGACATAGTCGTAGAGGGTCAGATCAAGAATTTAACTGACTATGGGGCGTTCGTTGATCTGGGTGGAGTTGACGGCTTGTTACACGTCACTGATATGTCCTGGGGGCGTCTGCAAAATCCCAGCGAAATCTTCAGAGTTGGCGACAGTATACAGGTCAAGGTGCTTAAGTTTGATCGCGAACGGGAACGGGTTTCCCTGGGTTACAAACAATTGCTACCTGACCCGTGGTCAAGCGTGGAGGAGCGCTTTCCGGTCGGAACCAGAGTGCCCGGACGGGTTGCAAGTGTGGCCGACTACGGCGCTTTCGTTGAGCTTGAAAATGGAGTCGAAGGTCTGGTCCACGTTTCCGAGATGAGTTGGTCGAAACGGGTAAAGCATCCGAGTAAGCTGGTGAACCCCGGCGACACGGTTGAAGTGGAAGTGCTGAGCGTTGATCCCAAGGCTCGCAGGATTAGCCTGGGAATGAAACAGATTCAGGATAATCCATGGCAAACGCTGCACGAACGCTATCAGGTGGGAACCCGTGTGCATGGTCGCGTAAGAAACCTGACCGACTTTGGAGCATTCATTGAAATTGAGGATGGAGTCGACGGTCTGGTTCACGTCTCAGACATTTCATGGTCGCGGCGGATCAAGCATCCGAGCGAAGTGTTGAAGAAAGGTCAGGAGATTGACGCGATAATCACGAGCATTGACGCAGAGAACCGGCGGCTTTCACTTTCGATCAAGGATCTCGAGCCTAACGCGTGGGAGAGATTCATTAACGAACATAAGCCAGGCGATGTGGTACGGGGAAAGATTGCCAGGTTTGCTAACTTCGGTGCATTCATTGAACTCGATGATAATCTGGAAGGGCTTTGTCATATCTCGGAGCTCTCCGAAGAACGCATGGAAAAACCAGAAGACGTGGTTCAGCTTGGACAGGAGATGGAATTTAAGATCTTGCGGATCGATTCTGAGAGCAAGAAGATAGGTCTATCTGCGCGCGCAGTTGGCAAGGACGACGAACCTGTAGTAGACGCGAAGGTTTATTCATCGCAGGCAGGGAGCGGCATGGCTTCCTTGGGCGAACTTGCCGATTTCGGGCTGGGCAGACCTGCACCTGCTACAGAGGCCGATGAAGTGCGTGAGCCCGAGCCGCCGAGTGAAAAAGAGGCGGTGCGTGAGCCCGAGCCACCTCCTGAGCCTGAAAGGGAACCTGAACCTGAACCTGAGGCTAAAGCGGAAGCTGCCTCGCAGGAAGAGCAGAAATAGCTTCGCGCGTTTGTTGACCGCGGTGGGATCTCGAAGGCTCTCTCCAAATATGGTTTTGTCTCGGCTTAGTTGAGCTACTACTGCAAGCATCTTGCCCGGCGTGATTGTTTTCTGATAGTGTTACGAAGTTGATCACACCTCGCCAATTTTAAGACGTAAAATGTATTTTCCTTTTTTTGGCTTGAGCCATCCTTTTACTGAGGTGATGCATGACTAAAGCGGAACTCGTCGAAGACGTCGCCGAAGCGGCGGAACTCACTAAAAAGGACGCCGAACGATTAGTTGAAATTGTTTTTGAAAGTATTATTGAAACATTGAATCAGGGCGAGAAAATTGAGCTCCGTGGCTTCGGTAGCTTTCGCGTGCGCGAAAGGGGTGCTCGGCGAGGTAGAAACCCGAAGACTGGAGATCCGGTAAGCATCCCCGCCAAACGCGTTCCTTATTTCAAACCTGGTAAAGAGCTCAAAGAGTTGATTAACGAGCATAGCTCGCAGGCCCGAACTGCCTCAGAGAACTCAGCGACTGTTATCCCCGACGAGACCCGTCAACCTCCCATTATGTAGATAGGCCTGATAAGGCCAGAGGATTCAAGATTGGACAGGCTATGGAGTCCGTGGCGTTACGAATACATCGCTTCCGGTGCTGACCCAGAATTCCATGGCTGTGTTTTCTGTAACATTCGCGCAGACCCCGATAAAGACCAGGTTAATTTTGTTCTCCATCGCGGCACGCACAATTTCATCGTCCTCAATATTTATCCTTACATCAGCGGCCATTTGCTCATTGTGCCTTACGAGCACGTGGGTGAATTAGATGCTGCAGCCAAGAAAACTACAGACGAACTAATGGATTTGACCAAGCGCAGTCAAACCGCGCTTCGCGAAACCTATCAGCCCACTGGCTTCAATATTGGTATGAATCTAGGCAAGTCGGCTGGCGCAGGGATTGTTGACCACATTCATATTCATATACTGCCTCGCTGGATCGGCGATACAAACTTCACGACCACAGTCAGCGACACGCGCGTTATTCCTGAGGATCTCGCCACCACTTACGAGAAGCTTCGTACAAGGTTCTAACTCACACCATTCGGGACGTCCGCCGGATTGGGCTGCGAAGTGATTCATTCAGGTTTCTCCGCGGGTTCAAAAGTTTCCCCGTGCGCCGTTTCCCCGTGCACCGTTTAGATAGGGCACTTGTGCCCCACCGCCCCGTGCACCGTTTAGATAGGGCACTTGTGCCCCACCGCCCCGTGCACCGTTTAGATAGGGCACTTGTGCCCCACCGCGCGAGGCGGACAAGTCCGCTTTCTAAACGATGCGCGGCGGCGAGGCGGACAAGTCCGCTTTCTAAACGATGCGCGGCGGCGAGGCGGACAAGTCCGCTTTCTAAACGATGCGCGGCGGTCGCTACCAATTGCCGATCAGCGCTTCGCAACTTTGCGACTGATAGCCTCGTCCTCGACCTCTCCTGCCTTGTTTATGGGAACGTCGGAAGCCCGGCTGTAAGTAATCCCGCGTTCTTCGCTGTCGATCTCTCCTGACGGGAATGCAGCTAAGGGCCCCGTCACCCGGGGAGGATTAAAACCAGGATAATCGATTCGCGCATGGTAGATGGCGGTCAAAGCGCTGATGATGGCTTCCCGAATCGTCGTCAGCTCCTTGAGAGTCAAGTCGCATTCATCGAGCTGTCCGTCGCTGATAACGGCATCCACGATCTTAGCCACGATCGCGCGAATGTTTTCCGGATCGGGACGGGCCAAAGAACGGGCCGCAGCCTCGCAAGAATCCGCCAGCATCATTATGGCCGCCTCTTTGAACTGTGGCTTTGGACCAGGATACCGGAAATCCTTCTCGTCGATTGTTTCACCGGGTTTCAGTTGACTCTCCGCTTTGCGGAGAAAGAAATGGAGGGTGCGCGTGCCGTGATGCTGCGGAATAAAGTCTGCAATCTTTTTCGGCAGACCGATTTCTTTTGCCAGCTTGGTGCCATAGGTGACATGACTGGTGATGACCCGGGCGCTCTGCGACGGGCGCATGTGATCGTGAGGGTTCTCACCTTGCTGGTTTTCAACAAAGTATTCCGGCGCGGCGACCTTGCCGATATCGTGATAGAGGGCCCCGATACGAGCCAGCAACGGATTGGCTCCTACTGCTCGACACGCGTCTTCTGCAAGCTGGCCCACTGCATGTGAATGCTGGTTTGTGCCCGGCGCTCGCAGTGCCAGTTGGCCCAACACCGGCAGGTCGGCATTGGAAAGTTCGAGCAGCTTGACGTCGGTAAGAATACCGAAGAGTGACTCGTTTATTGGCAAACCACCAGCAGCGAAGATTGCTGTCAGCAACCCTCCTGCGAAGCCGCAACCAGCAGCCAGCAGAATTGTATTCAGCCTAAAAGGTTGTTCCGCGTAAGCTATCAGCGCGAGAGCCATCAAAGCGTTAACGCCGGCGACGAATAACCCGGCCAGAGTCACGGATTGGCGCTCGCGATATCTACCAATCCCGTACACAGCAGCAGCACAGGAAATCATTGCGAATAGCGCGCTTTGTATGCCGGTTGGTGCGAGCATACCGGCAAATAAGGCGGTGACGATTCCGGCAAGAAAAGCTAGTTGGGTATCGACTAGCATGACCACCAATAAGGCCGCCGCCGCGAAGGGAATTGCAAAGTTCCAAAGGGTCGGATCGTTGAAGGGCGCAGTCTTCATGCCGTTCGCAACGCTATCGCTCACCGCGAAGCCAATGCGCATCAACACGGTCTCTACAACTATTGCCGAGCCCACGAGGGCGAATGCGCGTGTCTTGGAAAGTGATAACGCCGCTGCAGTGCTTCTGTGTTCGGTAAACTTCCATACGGCCCAATATACTGCAAACACGATCACTATTAGACCTATCAGATTGTGCCAGGGTCGGCCGGCGTGACCCGCGCTCTTCATGGCGGCAAACTGCGCAAGCATACCCGGCGTCACGGTATCGCCTTCCCGAGCAATTACCTGATTTCGCTTGAGCGAGATTGTTACATCCGGAATCTGACGGGCTACGGCCTCGCGCGATGTGGCTGAGGCAGTTTGATCAAGTACAACATTCGGCCGAATTGAAGGCAGTATTGCAGCGACCAAAGCAGATTTTTGTTCCTGCGCCCATCCTGGAAGGTTGCGGAGCTTTGGTTCGAGTTCCTGTCGCGCGTTGCTCAACGACAACATGCGAGTTCGCGGCGCCGGCATAATCATTTGTCCCGACGGATTGCGAACATCAACGAGGACAATTTCCTGGTTCAAGCGTTCAGCTTCACCGTCGTCATAGATGTATTTGTCCCCTGCCTCGCGAATCAATTTGCCAAGTCGATCGAGGTCATCATCGTTGAAGTTGTGGGCGACGATCGCGCGTGCAACGCCAACGCCGCCTTCACCACTCCAAGTCAGGTTATTTAGCGACTTATTCAATTCCACCTGTCGCTTTAGATCGCCCCAGGCTGCCCGAAAGCTGCGCGCAGAGGTTTCGCCGCGCGTTGAATCGAAATTGAAAACCGGGCGAGCAGCCTGGCGGGCTGCATTGCGCCGTCTCTCCGTTTCAGCGATATCGATCCCAGTCATATCAGCCGGCGCGACCACGCTACCTCTAATCACTTCGCCTTCTCTGTAATTTGCGGGAAAGCCCGACGAGTAGTTGCTTAGCAGTAAGGGGGCAGTTACGACTACAAGAAATCCAAAACCAATAACGAAGCGCGTTCTCGGTTTGAGTATCTTGAAAGGTCGTACGACGTATTGCACTAACATGTCTCGCGCACGGCTAAACGGAGTTGTAAATCGAGGACGAAGAGCCATATGGTTTATGCAATACGAGAAACACGGTTGGCGTTAAGGTCCCGGTCGCCAAGTTTCAACCCCAAATCCTGCGAGAGCATCTTTCCTACGCTCTCGAGTAACGGTTGCAATGTCTTTTGATTAGTGGCGGAGATAGTTACGACCTGGCGATCGCCACCCTGTTCAAGCTGGCGAGAAATCGCATGAAGTGTATCCAGGTCGACCAGGTCCGCTTTATTTAAGGCCAGGATGGAAGGAATTTGTGCGATGTGGAGTTCTTCCAGAATTCTATCCACTGATTGGATTTGTTGTGGCCAACGCGAGTTAGCAATATCGACCAGATGGATCAGCAGCTTGCTATCGACGATTTCCTCAAGCGTTGCGCGAAAGGCAGACAGAAGGTCGGGCGGCAGCTCGCGGATAAAACCGACGGTGTCGTTAACAATTATTTCCTGTTCCCGCGGGAGCCGAAGCCTTCGCGACGTTGGATCGAGCGTGGCAAACATCCGTTGTTCAGCGCGAACGTCGCTATTAGTTAGCGCATTTAAAAGCGTCGACTTACCGGCGTTCGTGTAGCCCACGATTGAAACGACCGGAAGGTTATTCCTGGTTCGAACTTTTCTGCGCTCGTGCCGCCTCAGTCTCTGTGATTCGATCTCTTTCTCCAGGCGGTTGATACGATCGCGAACGCGGCGACGGTCCATCTCAAGCTTCGTTTCACCGGGACCACGGCCCCCAATTCCACCGGCAAGCCTGGAGAAGGCTGAATCCTGGCCGGCAATGAGGCGAGGTAAGAGATATTTCAACTGCGCCAGCTCGACTTGAATCTTACCCTCGCTTGACTGAGCTCGTTGCGAAAAGATATCCAGGATGAGTTGGGAACGGTCGATTATCTTCAAGTCAGTGGCCTCAGAAAGCGACCTCACTTGGGCTGGAGTCAATTCACGGTCAAAAACCAGCATGTCCGCCCCCAGCTGAAGCGAGCGAATAAGGAGCTCGTCAAGTTTTCCTCGACCAAGCACAGTTTTGGGATCGATAGCCGGCCGTCGTTGAATGATTCTGTCCTGGACAACAATGCCTGCGGAGCTCGCCAATTCCTGAAGTTCCGCCATTGATTCTTCCGCATCTGCAATTGGTCCAGAGGTCACTCCTACAAGTATCGAGCGGTCTTTAAGTGCATCCTGACGCGAGACTCGACGATTTCGCGCCATCTCCTGTTCAAGTGAATTAATCAGAGAAAGAAAGTCGACATCAATCTGGGAAGCCATTTTTGGAACGAGAAAACCGTAGGGCTTCGAGTTAGGGGCGGCGTGCACTGCATCGGCAGTTACCGGTAACAGATGTGCAATATTCAACAAACCAGGCAAGCCATCAGTCGGATTAACATCGATTGATACCATCAAATCCAATCGCAGCAGCGCCAGGTCAGTGAGGTCATCCTGGGTCAGCCCCTCACCGCGCAGATGCGTGTGTACGCAGCGAAGACCACGAAAACGATCTACAGCCACACGAACGCGTTTGAAATCCGGAAGTTCGATGCGGCGATTATCGCCGATCATTACGTATTCAACATGACCACTGCGGTCGATGAGTGCACCGATTTGCCTTCTTGTCTCGTGTGATAGTTCGGCCAACTGGCGCGCAAACTCGGGCGTAACAATCTGGCCAGGAGCAATGCGCCGGGTATAGAGTTTTTCTATGCGGCGAAGTTGATTTGACTTTAGACCGGCGGTATTTCCTAAAACGTCCTTGATAGTTCTGTTCCTCCGTTCGCACAATTTGGCAGACCACGACGCGAGGGTGGAAAACACCACCAGGTCCACCGTTTACGTTTTTGTTTCAGGCTGAAATTACAGGAGGAGTGCTGCGAGCAGTGGGTTTCCGACGCCGGGGAATCAATTTCGATATTGCTCTGCGATATCGCTTCGCTTAGTCGCTTGAGCATTACTATAGGTTCATTAGCTGGCTTCTTACTCCATAGACAAACCCGTCAATTCGGTACGAAGCCGCCTTTTAGGCCCTGATTATACCACAATGACGACCATGCGAAGTAAAAAGCACTGCTATGCGTGATGCCGCAATTCAGAGTTCACCAATTTCCAGCTGCCTACCAACATGACCGACCCTTAGGGATGATAAAACGCTGAACTCAGCAATCAGCGCTCGACGCATGCAGAATTAGACAGCACCGTATGCCCGTCGTATGATGAAAAGCCTACAAAGATCCATAGAACTGAACGTGCCAGGGATCGGGTTAGTGTTCCCCCGTTAAAGCTTATAAATGAGCAAAGAGGCAAAAATTCTTCGTATCGATCCGCCTCACGCGCTTCCTGGCGGGGAAGTTACTATCGACTGCGAAGATCTGGATACAACTGATCCGACGCTATGTGCGGTTTGGGTCGGCGAAGAGCGCGCGCCCATAGTTGCCTTAGCTCCGAAACGAGTGTTGGCAATCGTACCGGAACTCAAGCGGAGCGGCAGCATTGAAGTTAGTCTCGAGAGTGGGGGAGTGCGAAGCAAGGCGTCGAGTGTAATCGTTGGAAAGCGGCTCGCGGAAGATCTTCATCCAGTTGCTAACCCTGCCTTCGATCCAGATGACGGCTCGCTTTTTGTGACTCGGTCCGGCTCGCGAGGTGAGCAATTGCCGGTGACGCTTTTCCGCATCGACATTAATGGCGAGCTTACGGAATTCTCGGGCGACATAATAAATCCGACGAGTATAGCCTTTGATAAAAGTGGACAAATGTTCGTCAGCAGCCGTATGGATGGCACAGTCTATCGAATCACACCATTCAAGGAGGCAGTGGCTTTTGCACGAAATCTCGGGGTGGCTACTGGCATAGCCTTCGATCAGGCCGGCACGATGTACGTAGGGGATCGCACGGGCACGGTTTACAAGGTCAACGGGATCGGGGAAGAGAGCCCGTGGGCTCAGCTTGAACCGTCCGTCTCCGCCTATCATCTGGCCGTTGGGCCTGACGACGCGTTGTACGTCAGCGGCCCGACCGTGGCCAGTTTCGATTCCGTCGTGCGGCTTAATGCCGGCGGGGAGGTTAGGGTTTTTTATAAAGGCCTGGGTCGGCCGCAGGGACTGGCATTTGATGAAAAAGGAAGTCTTTATGTTGCGGCCTCGTTACGCGGTCGACGAGGAATAGTTCGCATATCACCGGACGGAAAGAACGCTAACATGTTTGTCGCCGGAATGAATCTTGTTGGACTCGCGTTTAGTTCAACCGGTGACCTGGCGGTGGTTTCCACAGATTCGATATACAGCCTGGTCCCAGGGAGATAGGGACTTCTCGCTCAGTCGGTAAATAGCCTGTTCCGGCTTGGCTACCCCTTTGTGTTCAAGTATGGTGAACACGTTCATGTCTGTAGTTGTTCATATAAAAGAGGGTTAAGTGGAAAACGGTTCCAAGTTGATCGGTGAATTTGTTTTGGGCATGGTTGCATTCCTTTTTTCTGCCTCTGTGCATGAATCAGCTCATGCCTGGACGTCAAGCTACTTTGGCGACGACCTGGCTCGCTCGCAGGGTCGGATAAGTCTAAATCCTTTGGTACACATCGACCCGATCGGGACGCTGTTATTTCCGGCGATTGCATTCTTCACACACGTGCCGCTGATTGGTTGGGCAAAGTCGACCCCGGTGAATCCCTTGCAATGGCGTAATAAGCGAGTTGCCAACTTCTGGGTTTCGGCTGCGGGTGTAATCTGCAATTTCATCATGGCAATCATGGCGGGTATCGTGATTCGGTTACTCTATAGTTCCGGAGTTCTCGTTATAGGCCCAGAGGGGCTGGCACCGGCCGGTACGAACTCAATCATCACCATTGGCGCCGTTAACTTACTCCAAACCTTCTTTAGCTTGAATATAGTACTTGGTGTTTTTAACCTGCTGCCAGTTCCCCCGCTTGACGGCAGCGGGATTCTTAGTAGCGTGCTGCCGAGTAGTTTTGAGGCTGGGATCGAGCAGTTGCATCAGTTCGGTTATTTGTTACTGTTTATAGCCGTATTCACGGGTGTAGTAGGAAAAATACTAGGTTTCTTCATCCCCTTAGCCTGGGGCCTGGTTTTCCTCGGCGTATATTAAATGAAGAGAATTTTTAGCGGCGCTCAGCCGACCGGCAACGTCCATCTTGGAAACTATCTCGGAGCCCTACGCAACTGGGTTGCACTGCAACACGAGTACGAAAGCTTCTTCTGCATCGTCAATCTTCACGCGATTACGACCCGGCAGGATCCCAAACTGCTGGCTGAGAAAACCAGAGAACTCGCCCGGATTTATTTGGCGGTCGGTATTGACCCAGACCTCTCTACAATCTTCATTCAGTCAGACGTCGCCGAACATGCCGAGCTGACCTGGATTCTTAATTGCATCGTGCGAATGTCGGAGCTGGAGCGGATGACGCAGTTTAAAGATAAGGCTCGAAAGCAGCGTGAAAACATTGGCGTGGGTATGTTTGACTATCCGGCGTTAATGGCTTCGGACATCCTCCTTTATCAGACTGACCTTGTTCCGGTAGGAGAAGACCAGAAGCAACACCTTGAACTAACGCGCGATTTAGCAATACGATTTAACCGCGACTACGGCGAAACTTTTCGCGTTCCCGAACCTTTTATTCCCAACCTGGGAGCCCGCATTATGTCCCTCTCGGATCCCACAAAGAAGATGTCGAAGTCAGATGACGATCCGGGCGGCTGCGTTTTGTTGCTTGATGATGCAGATGGGATTCTGCGCAAGTTTAGGCGGGCGGTGACGGATTCAGGCACTGAAATCCGTTTCGATCAATCGCGACCGGCAATAACAAACCTGTTGACAATCTTCCAGCTTTTGACAGGTAAATCGCCGCAGCAGATTGAGGATCGCTTTGCAAACAAAGGCTATGCTCAATTGAAGCAGGAGCTGGCAGACGTTACCATTGAATTCCTGCATCCATTTCAAGAGCGCGTGCGGGGAATCAAAGATGAGGAGCTGACTCGCATACTCGAGAATGGCCGCGAAAAGGCGAAGCAGATCGCGGCTGCGACATTGGAGTCTGTGATGACAAAGATGGGCATTTCAGGCGCCGAGGGATCAGGAGCGTTGTCAGAATTGGGGGCCAGGACCTAATGGACGAAACCAGAGACGGGACCGCAGCCCAACAGGCGACGGTGGCGGAGGATACAGGCGGCCCAATAAACGTTACCGGGTCAACACCTGAGATTGTCCCCGACCATACGACTGACGATCTGAAGATCGTGATGGGCGATTTTGACGGCCCGCTCGACCTGCTGCTCCACTTGATTCGCCAGGAACAGATCAACATCTACGACATTCCTGTCGCGCGCATCGCCGACGAATACCTCCGTTATCTACAGGTAATGCAGGAACTGGATATCGCTGTCGCAGGGGACTTCCTGGTGATGGCGGCAACTCTGATTGAGCTGAAGACAAGGATGCTCCTGCCACGCGACCCCTTTGCTACTGAGGAGGAGGAAGAGGACCCCCGCAGGGATCTTGTGGACCAGTTGCTCGAATATCAGAAATATAAAGCCGCGGCACAGATGCTCTGGTCCCGCGCGACTGTTGAGCGCGCAGTTTTCAAACGCGCCGAAATCGAGACCGACAAAAACAATCCGGAAGTCACGGTCGGATTGTTCGACCTATTGAAAGTATTTCAGCAGATCTTGGACCGGCACAAAGAAGAAGTGATGATGGAGATCGAACGCGAAGAAATTTCAATGGCTGAAATGCTCGAGCGCTTGAGAAATATGGTTATGTCTGCCGGCGAGCTGAATCTTCGTGTTTTCTTTGAACGGGCTCAGTCGCGTCGCGAGTTAGTGGTGGCATTTCTTTCAGTTCTGGAACTTGTACGTACGACGGAGATTAGGCTAATTCAGGAACAAACGTTTGGCGATATCGTCGCCAAAGTGGCTAGCTAGTAGATAACCCATATGAACAAAGAGAGTGTAGCAAAGGCATTAGATGTAGCTTCTGACCAAGCGGCGCTTAACGAGGAAGCAAGCCGCGAACTCGAGGCGCTGGTTGCTGCGGAATCGGCGGATGTCGAAGCCCAGGAGTCTGAGGAATCGGGAACGTACGTGGTTCAAAGCGCCGCAGAGCGCATTGCAATCATTGAGGCTCTGATCTTCGTTTCGGAGGAACCGCTAAGCGCGAAGACAATGGCCGGCGTGCTCAGGGAGGATCACGAAGTCATCGACGAGGCTTTGGTAGAACTCTCCAGAGAGTTCAATGTGAGAAACGGAGGTTTGCAATTACGAGAGGTGGCGGGCGGCTGGCAATTTGCAACCCGGCCCGAGTACCACGAACACGTGCGCGCTTTTTTGAAATCACGGCCGAGCGCAAAACTTTCGATCGCTTCTCTTGAAACTCTGGCCGTAATTGCTTACAAGCAACCTGTCACGGTGCCGGAGATTCTCGAGATTCGTGGCGTGCAGTCTCCCTCTTCAATCAAGACCCTTCTGGATAAGAAACTGATTGTGGCGAAAGGACGCAAGGAAACAGTCGGCCGTCCTATGATGTATGGAACCTCGAAAGAATTCCTCCTGCAATTCGGCTTGAAAGACCTTTCCGAGTTACCGAGCATGGAAGACTTTCAGGATTTAGCTGGCGGCTCTTAGGAGGGGGCAGACGGCAGACCGCAGGGGCAGGAGGCAGGCGCAGTCGGCAGGTGTCTTAGTTCTGCCTTGCTCCTGCCTGCTGCTCCTGCTTAGTGATTATGAACGAACGTTTGCAAAAACTGATCGCGGCTGCGGGCGTCACGTCGCGCCGCCACGCCGAGCAGTTGATCACGGCCGGCGAGGTTACGGTCAACGGTAAGGTCGTGACCGAGCTGGGAACAAAAGCCGACCCCTCAACGGATCACATTAAGGTTCGCGGAAAGCTCATCAATACGTCGCTGCAGAGGCGAGGAAAGGTATACGTCTTACTAAATAAGCCGCGCGGATATCTCTCCAGTGTTACTGATCCGGAAGGGCGACCGACTGTATTGGAACTGTTGCCGGCTTCACTTGGCCGGCTCTATCCCGTCGGCCGGCTCGACTTCAACACGGAAGGCTTATTGTTGCTCACGAACGATGGCGATTTCACAAATTTCATAACTTCGGCGCGCAACAAAGTAGACAAAGTTTACGAAGCAAAAGTTAAAGGTGTTCCAGGAGACCAAGCCGTCGAACGTCTGCGACGCGGAGTGGTGCTGGATGATGGGACGCGCACTGCCCCAGCAAAAATTAGGAGACTGGGGGAAACTGAAACCAATGCCTGGTTTGAGATTCTTCTTCACGAGGGAAAGAATCAGCAAGTCAGACGCATGTTTGAGCTCATTGGCCATTCCGTCCTCAAGTTGCGGCGTTCGCGAATTGGGTTTTTGAGAGATGATGAATTAAAGCCAGGAAAATGGCGGCGGCTTTTAGAAGACGAAGTCAAACTCCTCACGCGGATCTCGCAGCGAACCAGGTCTAGACCCACAACGAACAAGTCTCATGCAGCCGGTCACGGTCCCTCGCGCCAATGAGGTAGAATATTTAACGTTCTAACGATTTTGTTAGACAGGCATTCCACCGGGGTTCCCAGGGGTGTGGCCCGCTGAGATGGTTGGGCCTGTAGTGATTTTACGGGCGGGGATGCCTTTGGGTTCGTCTCCGCTTTTGATTGTTACAGGGAATAACGAATGGAATTCGAGTTAACCGAGGAACAGAAACAAATCAAGACGAGCGTGCGGGAGTTCGCCGAGGCAGAGATCGCTCCTCACGTAATGGAGTGGGATGAGACGCAACATTTTCCCGTAGAACTCCAGCCCAAGCTTGCTGAGCTTGGCTTGACGGGTGTTCTTTTTCCCGAAGAGTATGGCGGAGCCGGGATGGGTTACATCGAATACGCAACAATCATCGAAGAACTCTCGCGCGTTGACGGGTCGGTAGGCATTTCAGTGGCCGCACACAATTCGCTTTGCTCCAATCACATTTATCAGTTTGGAACGGAAGAGCAGAAACAAAAGTTTCTTCTGCCTTTGGCGAGTGGTAAGCATTTAGGAGCCTGGGGCTTAACCGAACCAAGCGCGGGATCCGACGCGTCGGGAACTCGCTCCACAGCTGTCCGGAAAAATGGAGGCTGGATCGTTAACGGCTCTAAGAACTTCATCACGCACGGGATTCATGCCGACACTTGCGTGGCGGTTGCCGTAACAGACCGCTCACAACGGAGCAAAGGCATCTCGGCTTTCATTTTCGAAAAGGGAATGAAAGGCTTTTCTCCGTCGAAGAAAGAAAACAAATTAGGTTTGCGCGCCTCCGAAACCGCGAGCGTCGTGTTTGAAGACTGCTACGTGCCCGATGAGAACCGTCTGGGCGAAGAAGGAAAAGGTTTTGTGAACGCTATGGAAATTCTCGATGGCGGACGAATTTCGATAGCCGCGCTGGCCGTGGGAATTGCACAGGGCGCATACGAATCGGCTTTGCGCTATGCCAAAGAGCGACAGCAGTTTGGGAAGCCAATTGCGGAGTTTCAGGCGATTCAATTCAAGCTGGCAAATATGGCAACCCAGATAGATGCGGCGCGCCTGCT
Source organism: Pyrinomonadaceae bacterium (assembly GCA_046262375.1). Lineage (GTDB taxonomy): Bacteria > Acidobacteriota > Blastocatellia > Pyrinomonadales > Pyrinomonadaceae > PSRF01. Next base: position 5,141 of record JBHEMV010000038.1, on the reverse strand, counting down.
TATGTATCGTGCGGCCTGGTTGAAAGATGCAGGCAAAAGGGTGACAAAAGAATCGTCGATGGCCAAGCTATTTGCCTCAGAAGTGAGCGTAAACGTTTGCGAGGAAGCTATTCAGGTGCACGGTGGCTATGGTTACACAAAAGATTATCCGGCGGAGAAATACTGGCGCGACTCAAAGCTCTGCACAATTGGCGAAGGCACATCTGAGATTCAACGGATAATTATTGCGCGAGAAATACTGCAGCAGACTGTCTAGTAAGTGAGTTCCTCAAACAACAACGCGTCCCTGGTTGATCGCGTCGTGGCGGGCGACACGCGCGCCGTGGCGCGTGCGATTTCCAAAGTCGAAGATGTTTCCAAAGATGCGTCGCAGTTAATGAAGAAAATCTTTCCCTTAACTGGCAGGGGCCTGGTAATCGGAATTACCGGTGCACCGGGTGCGGGAAAGTCGTCTTTGGTAGACAAGCTTGCTTCGTACTACCGGCAGCACGGCGATCGCGTGGGTATCGTTGCTGTCGACCCTTCGAGTCCGTTTTCCGGCGGAGCCATTTTGGGCGACCGCATTCGCATGCAGACACTGGGTCTTGATACTGGTGTATTCATCCGCTCGATGGCCACTCGAGGAAATCTGGGCGGCCTCGCTCGCACGACGGTGGACGCGGTTTCAATTCTTGATGCTGCGGGCTATGGCAAAATCATCATAGAGACTGTGGGTGTGGGTCAGGATGAAGTTGAAGTTGTGAAAGCTGCGGATATTTCTGTGGTTGTGGTGGTACCGGGAATGGGCGACGACATTCAGGCAATCAAAGCCGGCATTATGGAGATTGGGGACATCTTTGTTATCAACAAATCCGATCGCGACGGCGTAAATTCCACGGAAAAAGAGCTCGAGGCGCTGCTGTCTCTTGCTACGCGTGAAGATTCCTGGGATCCCCCGATTGTTAAGACCGTAGCCACTGAAAGCACGGGAATTCAGGAGCTTGCAGTAGCGATTGAAAGCTATCGAGACTTCCATCAGAAGGCAAAATTCGTAGACGGTCGACGCCGAGCCGTGGCTCGTTGGCGCATACTTGAGCTGCTCCGCGAACGTCTTGTTGCGCAAACCCTGGAATCAAACTCGGCATCTGAGAAACTCGATCGTCTGGCGGGTGAAGTTGCCAGCCGGCAACGAGACCCTTATTCTGCAGTAGAAGAGATTATGGAAAAGAAGTCTGGAGTCTAGAAAAGAAGTCTAGAGTCTAGAGTCTGGGGTCTGCAGTCGGAGAACGAAAGCCTCTGTATTGTACGCCGGGCGCCAGATTTAGACTGCAGACTCCTAGACTCCAGACTCTAGACTGAATATGAAAATTGATCATATTGGGGTTGCCACGCGCCAACTTGAAGAGGCTTTGACTCTTTGGCGCGATGCTCTTGGGCTCGAAATACATTCGATTGAGGAAGTCGTAGAGCAAGGCGTTCGGGTAGCTATGCTGCCTATCGGTGAATCCCAAATCGAGCTGCTCGAACCGTTGACTCCGAATTCGCCCGTTGGAAGGTTTTTAGAAAAGCGCGGTCCCGGAATCCATCACGTGGCAATAAGGGTCCCGGATATTCGGGCGGCGCTCGTCCAACTCAAGGAGAAGGGGACTCGCTTAATCGATGAAACTCCACGCCTGGGTGCGGGCGGTTGTCTGGTCGCATTTATTCATCCCTCATCGGCTACCGGTGTACTGCTCGAATTGGTGGAACACCAGTAGCTTTGTTTAGAAAGGAAAATTGTTTTGACTTCAACTACTAAAGCTTGGATTGCTGCGGCTGTCGCAGTGGTGTTTTCAGTCGGTCTAATCGCCTGGCAAGTGAAGGCCAGACGGTCTGAGGTTCTCAATCTTTCAGCAGAAGACGTAGCACTGATAGCAGAGGACCAATCGCCACAGTTTCGCTCTCGTTTGGCGTCGGACGCAGCCGCACGGAAAGAATTTGCAGATGACCTGCGCAAGTTGCTTGCAGTTGCCGAAGAAGCGCGGGTCAAAGGAATTGGCAATAAACCAGAAGTTAAGCGGCAACTTGATTTGGTCCGCTCTGTCGTTCTGGCGGAAAACTATTTCAAGTCGCAGGGGGCAGGCCCAGCGGGTCCAAATATTTCTGAGCAAGAGATCGAAGAGTTTTTCAAACAGCCGGCTAATCAATCAAAGTTTGACCAATTCATAGTCGATGCTAAGGCTAAGAATCCTCAACTTGCCGGAGGCCAGATCCCTGAAGAGCAAATAAAGCAGGTTAAGCGGCAACTGGGACAAGTGCTAATTGGCGAGAACCGGGCGGTTGCCGCGGGGGTTGATAAGCAGCGCTCAGTCGACCTGCAGATAAAGCTTGAGCAATCTCGCATCCTGGCCCAGACATATGCCCAGGAGCAATTGGCTGAAAAGATGAAAGCTACCGACGCGGAGATCGATGCTTATCTAAAGGCTCATCCGGAATTGGAAGCTAAAAAGGATCGATCAAAGGCCGAGGAAGTACTGAAACGAGCACGAGCCGGCGAAGATTTTGAAAAACTGGCAAAGGAATTTTCTACCGATCCTGGAAGCAAGGAAAAGGGCGGCGATTTAGGTTGGTTTGGTCACGGCCAGATGGTGCCGGAGTTTGAGCAGGCGGCTTTTGCGTTAAAGCCAGGACAAGTGAGCGACCTTGTGGAGTCGAAGTTTGGTTACCATATTATCAAGCTCGAAGAGCGCAAAACAGAAAACAAAGATGGTAAGCCCGAAGAGCAAGTGCATGCGCGACACATCCTGATCGGCGAGGCGGGTCAGTCAGATAATCCGTTTGCGCCGCCAAAGAGTGGTCGCGATCAGGCGCGTGCCGCTGTCGAGCAGGAGAAACAGAAGAAAGTTTTGGATGAGATCCTCAAGCATTCCCATGTAACGGTCGCCGAAAACTTTCAAGTGAAAATGCCCGAGCCTCAGCAGCCACAGGGCCTGCCGCCTGGATTTGCCCCCGGGGGACAGGATGAGCCACAACCAGTGGAACCGGCGCAGAATAGTCAAAAACCGAAGGCGGATTCCTCGAAGAAGGCTGACACCAAGCCGCGGCAGAAATGAGATCGGCGTCCCGGTGGGGCAGCCGCCGGGGGGGCTGGTCTGCAGCAATTAGCGAAAGACAATGCAGTTTGGCAATTACCGTTTGGAGATTATTCCCGACACGGCGTTTCGGCTCGACGGGGGCGCGATGTTTGGTGTTGTACCGCGCACTTTGTGGGCGAAAATTTGCCCGCCTGACGAACTGAACCGCATAAGAATGAACATGAATTGCGTGTTCCTCGAAACAGAGAGTGAGCGAATACTGATCGAAACTGGAATTGGTGAAAAATGGTCCGCTAAACACACTGAGATGTACGGCATCACGCGAGAGCGAACCCTGGACCAATCGTTACGCTCGATCGCCGGTGTTGGATCGCACGACATTACTATTGTTATTAACACCCATTTACACTTCGATCATGCGGGGGGAAATACCCTGATAAACGGAGACGGCCAAGCTACTCCCTCTTTTCCCAACGCCAGATATTTTGTTTCCAAAAGGGAATTAGAACACGCTGAAGCTCCCGGCGAACGAGATCGCGCCAGTTACTTGCCGGATAACTGGCGGCCAATGGTTGAGAGCGGTCAGCTTGAACTGAAGGAAGCAGATTACGAAGTGGCGCCCGGCCTCCGCATGGAAACTTATCCGGGCCACAATCGCTCCATGCAGTGTTGGCGGCTGGAGCGCGGCGATCACACGGTTTTTGGGTTCGCCGATCTGGTACCTATGCGGGCACATGTGTCACCGGCCTGGATCATGGGTTACGATCTCTATCCAACCGAAACGCTGGAAGTAAAGAAGAGGCTATTGCCGCAAGCCGCTCGAGAGGGTTGGGCTTGTCTGTTTTATCATGATCCGGATGAACCACTGTGCAAACTGATTGAGGAGAACGGAAAGCTGCGACCCGTAAGATATAAAATGTAAGGGCGGGGCCTGTCCCCGCCCGTCGTGGCTAAGCATGCAGGGAGGCGCCCTGCCCCTATAAACAAGAGATGCCGACAGCAAGAATTGGAATCATTGGTGGCAGTGGACTATATCAAATGTCGGAGCTTCACGACGTTGAGGAGGTTGACGTCGACACTCCTTTCGGCAGGCCTTCCGACTCCTTCATCGTCGGTACGCTTGAGAATCAACGCGTCGCGTTTCTGCCGCGCCATGGGCGCGGACATCGTTTTACGCCTACCGAGGTTCCGTTTAGGGCAAATATTTACGCGATGAAGCTACTCGGTGTGGAGCGAATACTTTCGGCTTCTGCCGTAGGTTCACTACAGGAGCAGTACGCGCCGCTCGATATGGTAATTCCCGATCAGTTTTTTGATAGAACACGAGCTCGCGCGCGCGAGTCAACCTTCTTTGGCGAAGGAATTGTGGCGCATGTAACCTTCGCTCATCCCGTCTGTGATGAACTCGGGGACGTCCTTGAAGAGTCTTGCAGAGTTACGGACGTCAAAGTTCACCGGCGCGGGACGTATCTCTGCATGGAAGGCCCGGCATTTTCTACTAAGGCTGAGTCGCATGTTTACCGGTCGTGGGGAATGGCTGTGATTGGGATGACTAATCTCCAGGAGGCCAAGCTGGCGCGCGAGGCCGAAATCTGTTACGCGACGCTTGCGCTTGTCACAGATTACGATTGCTGGCATCCGCGACACGATGCGGTAACTGCCGACGCCGTAATTGAGTATCTAAACAAGAACGTTCGCAATGCTCAGCTTATTATGAAAGACGCTGTGAAACGTCTGAGCGATCTGGAGCGCAGTTGCAAATGTGCTTCTGCGCTGAAGAGCGCGATCTTCACTGCTCCGCATTTGTGGCCTGAAGAAACACGGAATAAACTTGACGCAATAGTTAAGAAATATGCGCTATCCTGAGGAAGTAAGGCATCCAAGTCTGCGTTGGGACTCAAGTAGTTCAGAGTCCAAGCTTCAGCTTGCTGAGTTTCACAGGCGCAAACTAAAGTTTGAACTCTGAACTTATTGAATTACGCTCCGTTGGATTGTCAAGCCAGTTAGTTATTCCGTGGTGGGTCAGTTTGATGTCCGATAAGCTTTAGCTTGTCGTGGCGACGCGACAAACTAAAGTTTATCGGACAC
>JBHEMV010000037.1:9379-31035 GCA_046262375.1 Pyrinomonadaceae bacterium | reverse complement strand
GGCTTCTAGAGAGGCTCGGTGTCGGGATCGTAGGTGTCGTCGAGAGTTTTGTCTTCTTCGATTTCAGGGAGTTCGATGGTGATGCGGTCGGTGGCAGGTTCTTCCAATTCCTCGCCGCTGAAGCGCGCAAGAATAACCGTAATATTATCCTCACCGCCGCGGTTGTTGGCTTCAGCAATTAGCTCGTCACAAGCCCTGGAGAGATCGGGATTGCTGGCCACAATATTTTGAATGTCTTCCGAGCGCAACTTTCCGGATAATCCATCGCTGCAAAGCAAGAGGGTATCGCCCCGTCGCAAACGTATCCTGCCCGTCACAGGCGTAACATCGCCTTGAGCGCCCAGCGCTTGCAGAATCACATTGCGAAACATGTGGGTCTCGGCTTCCGCTTCGCTGATCTGGCCCACATCGACAAGTTGCTGTACTAACGATTGATCTTTCGTCGCCAGTCTAATTTGATCACGGCGAATAATATATCCGCGGCTGTCGCCAACTTGAACGAAATCCAAAAGATCGCCCCGGACTGCCGCGCCGGTAAAAGTTGCGCCCATGCCCGCGCAACGCGAGTCTTCCTGGCTGCGGTGGTGAATGGCGAGATTGGCGTAGACTGTGGCGTTTTTCAAACAGTCAACGAGAGGCGTGGCATCATCGCAGCCCTCTTCCGAACCATTTCCAATCAACATGTCGCGCACAGAATCCACCGCCATGCGGCTGGCAACGTCACCGGCCAGGGCACCACCCATGCCGTCCGAAACCACCAGCACTAGTCCCTTATCGCCGAGCTTGAACTTGGATAGATCCTTAGGGGCGGCGGCGGTGTCAGTGGCCGTCCAGGTTTGCTGTTTGGAGAGTTCAAGGACGAGAAAATTGTCCTCATTACCCCGTCGGACGCGACCGACGTCCGATTTAGCATGCAGCTCAACATTCATAAGCGAGTGGAAACGATCCCGGAAAAGGCAAAAAATTCTTTTGGATTCTAACCTGTTCGGACTTTGGCTGTCACTTTCGCGTTCGCGTAAGGCAATCTGTTAGATTGCGACACACGGCGTGCCCCGACGGAACATCCCATAGGCGTGCTACTTACAGTTTGCTTACGAGGCCAAATCCTTACCGGAACTCAAATGCTATTTAGAGCTTGATCGAGATCAGCAATAATATCATCCGTATCCTCGAGCCCTACTGATACTCTCACGAGACCATCGCCGATACCCAGTCGTTCTCTTTTGTCGGTGTCCACAGATGCGTGAGTCATTGTAGCAGGATGCGAGATCAGTGTTTCCACACCGCCCAAACTTTCGGCAAGCGTGCACAACTTAACGGATTCAAGCACAGCCCGCGCTGCTTCCAGCGAGCCGACGTCGAATGCCACCATCCCGCCAAAGCCATGCTGCTGGCGCTTGGCTAAAGCATGCTGCGGGTGCGATGCGGATCCGGGATAATAAATCTTCCTGACTTTCGGATGCTCTTCAAGAAACGCTGCTACCGCGCGGCCCGACTTGTCATGTTGTTCCATGCGCAGGGCGAGGGTTTTCGTACCGCGCATGACGAGCCACGAGTCGAAAGGCGAAAGGATGGCCCCGGCGCTGTTTTGAATAAACCCAATCCACGCCGCATCTTCTTCGTTGTTTAGTATCACCACGCCACCGATTCCGTCCGAATGGCCGTTCAAATACTTTGTGGTTGAATGGACTACAATATCCACGCCAAACTCGAGTGGGCGCTGAAGGTAAGGCGACATAAAAGTGTTGTCGCACACTACGCGCGCGCCGGCTCGATGTGCTACCTCCGACACCTCGCGAAGATCAGTAACTATCATCACCGGATTCGTGGGCGTCTCCACAAAAACCATTTTTGTGTTGGGCTTGATTGCTGCCTCAACATTCAGCGCGTCGGATGTATCGACGAAATCAAATTCAAGTTTGTAATTCGCGAGCACTCGCGTGAAAAGCCGGAAGGTTCCGCCGTATGTGTTGTCCGAGACAACCACATGCTCGCCGGCTTTTACCAGCCGCAGCGTGGCATCAATCGCCGCCATTCCGGAGGCAAAAGCAAATCCAAAACGCGCGCCTTCGAGCGCGGCGAGGTTTTGCTCAAGGGCGCTGCGGGTCGGGTTCTGAGTGCGCGCGTACTCGTAGCCCTTATTTTTTCCGAGCCCTTCCTGCGCGTAAGTTGAGGTCTGATAGATAGGAACTGTCACCGCACCAGTTGTCTGGTCAGGTTCCTGTCCGCTGTGAATTGCTGTAGTTGCGAAACCCATATGTTAGTGAATCGTAAATCGTAAATCGTGAATAGTAAAACGTTGCGGTGGTTTTGTAGCGCAAACTGTCGGTTTGCGCCGCGACAAAGTGGATGGAGCGTGGCATGGTAGCCCGCGACTTAGGCACTGTCAATGACACTCAAACTCCGGTAATGCTCCGTTAGGGTTCCAACGGAGCACTACCCAAACTCCCGAACACTTTCCACAGATTACGCAGATTTCACAGATTACAAGCACGTATCAAATGACCGAAACCTCATGAACCACGACCAGCTTTCTTCCAGTCTGTGTAATCTGCGTAATCTGTGGATGACTCCTGGTTATGTTTCGCAATCGTTAGCGGTCCTTTACGGCGAACTTTGCGTCATTTGCGGTCGCAGGTTGATTGAAATGCGTTATTAAGTGATTTCAAAGCTGGGAGGCGGGCCGCTTTAGTGGTTTTTCCACCATAGGCGTTTTGCTAATGATCTCCATTCTGTCCCGGCTTGCTGAGTTCGACAGCATTGCCCGAGGAAAGGTTTGCTTATGAAAAGGATTCTGATCCGGGGTGCCCAGCGGGGCAGCCCCACCGGGGTGGTGGTTTTACTTTCTATGCTTTCGCTCATCTGCATAAGTGCTGGTGCATTGCATGCTCAAACCTTGTCAGAAATGCCGCCGCCTCCTCCACCTCCGCAACAGAAGGCACCTACTCTTCGTAATGCAAACCCTCCGTCAGTCGACCCGGCAACAACCCAGGCTCCGAAATCGGCTCCGGAAGACGAGCCGGAAGTTGAGGAAAATGATGTCGTCCGAGTATCCACTAGCTTGATCACCGTGCCGGCTGAAGTCCTGGATCGAACCGGCCGCTACATTGGAAACCTGCAAAAAGAAGACTTCCGCATTTACGAAAATGGCGTCGAACAGGAACTGGCCTATTTCGCGTCGGTGGAACAACCCTTTACGGTCGCTCTGGTTCTGGACGTCAGCGGCTCCACGCAGTCACAGCTACAAGCCATACGCAGCGCAGCGAATGTTTTCATCAAGCGTTTGCGTCCCAACGATCGCCTTTTGCTCGTTTCGTTTGACGGAAAAATAAATGTTCTGACAGAGGCTGTGACACTGAGCGAATTACGGAAGAAGAAACTTCGTCTCGACGCTGTCAACGACGGCACACTTCTTTACGACACGGTTGGTTTTGTGTTGAATCAGCGTCTCGCCGGGATTCAGCGCCGTAAAGCAATCGTGCTTCTAACCGATGGCGTTGATAACGGAAGCAAGAAATCTTCTTACAAACAAACAATCCGCGAGGCCGAAGAATCAAACGTTGTCATCTATACGGTTCAATACAACACTCTCCCTCAACTTCCCGAGCGCCTGAGTCAGATCATTGATCCGAAGATCAGGGAAGGCGTTCGCATAAAGATGGTCAAGGAATACGGCGTAGGTTCGGTCTACCTTCGTACTTTGGCTGAGAAAACCGGCGGCCGGCTGTTTAATGCAGAAACTCTTTCTGATGTTCCCCAGGCATTCGGCGCCATCACTGATCAACTCGGGCGGCAATATAGTCTTGGCTATTACCCAAAGGGCAAGGTCCAGCCTGGGGATAAGCGTGACATCAAGGTGCGAACGCGCTCACCAAATCTTGTGGTCCACGCGCGCGACAGTTACGTCGCGAATGCTGGTAGTCTAAAGCCGAGTGATCAGGATTAAGACAGTTACCGTGGTCGTTGGGTAAACAGTTTCAGGTAGCTACATCAGTTCAATGAGTCTTACTGTCGCTCCATAAATGCCAATCACTCACTGAGTGTGATGCCAATGACATTCGACTTGTCTTCATTGACAGTCGCAAGGCGGCAAGTTAATCTGTTATCCCGTGAATTACCCGGGCGAAAACCCTCAAACTAATCCCAAAATAAACGCAGTCGCAATAATACCCGCTCGCTACGGTTCTGTTCGTTTGCCTGGCAAAGCTTTGCTGGAAATCGCCGGAAAACCGATGATTTGCTGGGTTGTTGCCCGGGCTGTCGCTGCTCGAAATGTTTCTCGCGCCATCGTTGCAACTGATGATGAGCGAATACTGTACGCAGTGCAGAGTGCTGGATACGAAGCCGTCATGACGAGCAAGGATCTTGCGAGTGGCACGGATCGCATAGCGGAAGTTGCCGCTTCCCTGGCGGACGCGGAAATCGTTGTCAATCTCCAGGGCGATGAGCCCCTTGTTTCGCCAATAACTATTGAACGCGCGATTGAAGCAATAGGCGAACCAATAGGGGAAACGGGGAAAGAGGGGAAAGGGGAAGGGGGAAAGGGAAACGGAGAATTCGGGAGACGCGGAGATGGAGAGACGGGAATTGTAACGACGTGGGAACCGATGGAGTTTGCCGCGGATGTGTTGAATCCTGATATGGTGAAGATAGTAGTTGATCAAAACGAGTGCGCTGTTTATTTCTCTCGTTCGCCTGTGCCTTATCCGCGTGATGCGGTACGAAATCATAGCAGCCTTGAAGCAGCGCTGCGGAACGATCCTTCTTTGCTTACCGGGTTTCGCAAACACACGGGTCTTTATGTTTACCGGCGCAATGTCTTACTTGAGTTTTCGAAATGGCCGAAGTCTGAGCTCGAGAAACGAGAGTCGCTTGAACAACTGCGCGCCCTGGAACATGGCGTGAAGATCAAAGCGATCGAAGCAAGCACCTGGTCGATTGGTGTTGATACGATTGAAGATTTGCAACGAGTGCGTTCACTGGTGGAAGAAGAGGCTTTCGGTTGGAGTTCAAACTTTAGCTTGCCTACCGGGAAGCCGCAACCTAAAGGTTGAACTCTGAACTACTTGGGCTTTGAACTAGTTGAGTTTGAACTAGAGCTGTGAACTAGCTGGAGCTTTGAAGGTGTTGAAGTTCTATGAGTGACGGAATAGGCTAGCAGTTTAGAGTTCAAGTTTTAGCTTGCGTGTTGCCAGGGCAGCAACCTAAAGGTTGGACTCTAAACTACTTGGACTCTGAACTACTTGAACTCCGAGACCACTCGAACCAACTGAACCTTTATGAGTGACTGGATTGGAATAGGAATTATCGGTTTCGTGATTCTGTGCGGACTTTTTGGGCTGTGGCAACTCAGTAAGCCGTACGATGTAACGGTCGAGGAGTTTGAGAAGCGCGCGAGTGAGGCGCCGAGCTTGTTGAGCGCCGGTTTTGTAGGCTTGCAAAAAATTCTCGATCCGGCAACGGCCAAAGCTGTGGCGGCCCAGGAAGATTTTAAAGAGGGACGCTTCGATGCCGAACAGGCAAAAGGTGATGGACCGGAGGCGGGGGAGAATCAGGGGCAGGAGGCAGGGAGGAGAAAGCAGTGAGCAGTGGGCCAGTGAGCAGAAGGCAGAGGCAGAAAGAGAGAGCAGGTAATGACTAAATACATTTTTGTTACCGGAGGCGTGGTTTCCAGTTTAGGAAAAGGTTTGGCGGCATCTTCGATTGGCTGCCTGCTTGAAGCTCGCGGCCTCAGCGTCTCACTGATCAAGCTCGATCCTTATATCAACGTCGATCCGGGCACGATGTCGCCTTTTCAACATGGCGAAGTGTTCGTCACCGACGATGGCGCGGAAACAGATCTCGACCTGGGTCATTACGAAAGGTTCACTCACGCGCAGCTCTCACAGGCAAATAACTGGACCACGGGCCGAATTTATCTGTCCGTAATTGAAAAGGAGCGACGGGGAGACTACCTGGGCAAAACAATTCAGGTGATTCCACACGTCACCAATGAAATAAAAGACGCGGTTCGGGCGGTGGCTGAAAAGGACAATCCTGACGTCATTATCGTAGAAATCGGTGGGACGGTGGGCGATATCGAATCCCTTCCATTCCTCGAAGCGATTCGCCAAATGGGAAATGAAGAGGGCGCCGGCAACATACTATTCATTCACGTCACGCTTGTGCCGTTTATCGCGGCGGCAGGTGAACTGAAAACCAAGCCGACTCAACACTCGGTTCGCGATCTGCGCGAGATTGGTATTGCTCCTGACATCCTACTCTGTCGTTCTGAAAAACCACTCTCTTACGACCTGCGCTCAAAGATAGCCCTCTTCTGCAACGTAAAAGAGTCCGCAGTTATCAGCGCGCAAGATGTTGACACGATCTACGACGTACCACTCGCCTTTCACGAGCAGGGCCTCGATGAATTGATTGTTACACAACTTGGTTTCGGCGCCCGGGCATCGCAGTCGGATCTCTCCGAATGGCGCGACCTGGTGGGAACGGTTCGAGAACCGTCTGGTGGAGAAACCTCGATCGCAATTGTCGGCAAGTATGTTGAACTTGAAGACTCTTACAAATCGTTGCGAGAAGCACTGACGCACGGCGGAGTTGCAAACAAACTTAGGGTCGGGGTGAAGTGGATCGAATCGGAAGATCTCATGGATGACGACTACGAGTCTCGTCTCCGCGACTTTGACGCGATACTCGTCCCCGGGGGCTTTGGCAAACGAGGCATAGCCGGGATGATTCGGGCCATCACCTACGCAAGGAAAAGCAGCACGCCCTACTTCGGCATCTGTCTGGGAATGCAAACGGCTTGCATCGAGTATGCTCGTAATGTCTGTGGACTCAAGGATGCAGATTCCACGGAGTTCAATTCTGAGAGTCCTTACCCAATTATCTTTAAGCTTCGAGACCTGGTTGACGTTGAGGAGCTTGGCGGGACGATGCGACTCGGGGCGTGGCCCTGCAATCTCGCATCAGGATCTCTAGCCGGGGAGATTTATGGAACGGAAGAGATCAGCGAGCGCCACCGGCATCGTTATGAGTTTAATCCGGAATTTCGCGAAGCATTGCAGCGGGCCGGTTTGATCTTTAGCGGCGTTTCTCCCGACGGGAAGTTTGTAGAAATAGTTGAGCTGCCGCGAGACGAACATCCCTGGTTCCTTGGTTGTCAGTTCCATCCCGAGTACAAATCGAAACCTCTCGATGCCCACCCATTGTTTGCCTCTTTTGTGCGCGCTGCTTATGAAAACCGATTGCGGAGCGAAACTTCCATGGACAAAAACGGAGAGACGGAAATTCTGATTCCGGAACGCGCGAGTGTTGTCAGCGTAGAATAGCTGGCGCACTAAGACAATGGTCTTCGCTAAAAGATTCCATTTAGCACGTTAATTAAGAAAGTCAGACGTCTGGCTTTGGAGAAGAAATATGAAGAGCGGGCCTGCCCCCGCTCTTTTCATTTAGAGGAGATCAGCTTACCGGCTTGTGGCAGTTAAGACAGTCGTTTGAGCCCGGAATCTTGCCTTTAAGCGCGGGACGCGCAGCGATTGCTTTATCGTGACAGATGTTGCAGTTCGTGTGATAGGCGACTTCATTCGTAAGTTTAGTAGGAGTTGTTTTGCCCGTGTAGGTCACGGCAGGCATTGAAGCGCTATCGTCGCCGGCCTGGAGGTGACATGCTCTGCATGATTTCACGGGCTTGGCATCCGCGGCCGCAAGTAACTCAGTTGTCAGCGGCTTGTCTCTCTCAGAGGTCTTCAACGGAGGCTTCAATGCGGATGCAGGCTGATCGGTATGATGACACTCTACGCAGGATATAACGCTCTTGCCATCAATATTGTAGTTCTTAGTCGCGTGGGTCTCATGATTGAAGGCTACGTCCCCATACTTGTCTGACTGGCTGTCCTTGCCTAAGGTAACGGCCTTCGGTTGTTCCTTGCTCTCCTTAGGAATGTCTTGCGTGGCTGTGAATGCCGAACTATTTCCCACAACAATTGCCGCAACGCAAGCGAGCGCCGCGATCACAATTAATAGTTTTCTCATCGAGCTAACCTCAAAGGGAAAGTTTACGGAGAAGTGTCATGGAACTTGCCGGGGAGGGAATCAAAGCGGAACAATCTTAAAGAGCGATTCTGCATGTGTCAATTTTTGTGGGGAATTCAGATTGTACGAGCGAGGATGAGCACCCCTGGCGCTACAACAGCCGCGCATCGTTTAGAAAGCGGACTTGTCCGCCTCGTGCGGCGGGTGCACAAGTGCCCTATCTAAACGGCCCGCGAAGAAAATTGCATGTTTAGAAAGCGGACTTGTCCGCCTCGTGCGGCGGGTGCACAAGTGCCCTATCTAACGGCGCGCGAAGAAAAGTGCACGTTTAGAAAGCGGACTTGTCCGCCTCGTGCGGCGGGGCACAAGTGCCCTATCTAACGGCGCGCGAAGAAAAGTGCACGTTTAGAAAGCGGACTTGTCCGCCTCGTGCGGCGGGGCACAAGTGCCCTATCTAAACGGCCCGCGAAGAAAAATTGAACCAATGACTGTATTTGAACCTTACTCGGCACTTTCTTGACGTGCCTTTGAAGCGAAAAGTTCCCGCCTCACATTGGCATGCGGAAGCTAGCACCGGTGTGGCAACGCCGGCAGTCCTTAAATGCCAGATCGCCTCCAAAAGATCGCTTTCCGTTATGACAGGTGAAACACGTCATCCCTCGAGCAGCGGGAAAATGTTCGACCGCAGCGGGCGAGCTTACCTGACGAGATTGCGCCAGACCCGCAGTGAGGCGGTGGCAATCGGAACAAGCCAGCCTTTGTGCGCTACTGTGTTTCGCGTGGCTGAAGGCAAAGCGAAAGGCGCGGGCGTTAGTCGTAGTTCGAGAAAAAGATTTCGCGTCGTGACAAACCCCACACGAAGCAATCTCCCTGCCCGCAGAGGATTTGCTGCTGGGCGTGTGGCACGTATAGCACTGGTTATGAGCCGACATACCCGCGGGAATAGCAAGTGCAGCCCCGCGACCCAGGCGGCTGTGGCAGGCGGAACACCCGGCTTGTGGCCGGGCCGATCCGTTCATGTGTTGAGCATGATCAAATTTGACATTGAAGCTTTCGTTAAACTTCGCGGGAAAACCCTTCAACGGCGGGTTCCCGCTATTAACATCCGCATGACAGATTACGCACATGGGAACATTGGGAGTAACAAACTGCGCCAGGTGGCAACTCGTGCACGCCTTATGCCCCGGAAACCGTGGCGTCGCCGAATTATCGCCGGTGCGTTCGTGGCAAGCGTTGCAAGACAGCGACGCGTGACGCTGAGTGGTGTGCCTGAAGTTAGAGTAGTCGAGATCGGGATCCTGAGTTGGCGAGCCAAGCATGGCGAAGGTGGATTCTATCTGTAGGCCCGTGGCGATCCTTGCCCGAGAAACATTCCCTACAGCGACCGCGATACAGAGGACACCGAGCACACACGCAGATACAACCCACCCTCGACGTTTCCGCCTCAGGAAGGCTTCGCAGCGAATGATGATAGTACATAAGTGCTTCATTGCGGATCGGTGCGCTTTCGAGGTGGCCGCTCTGCAATCAAATAGTGACTAGCCGGGGGATCAAGACGTCCGACATTTGAAGTATGACAATAGGAACAAACGAAGTCGCGCTTTTTGTCTATCGCTTCCAGTTCATTCCCGATCTCGAGATGGCTTGGCGCCTTGTTGTGGCATTCGCTGCACGCGGTGATTGGAACATCTGGTTTAAGGCCACGCAGCGTGGCGGCCCTGGTGATGTTGATGTGGCAGGCTGTGCATTCAAGGACATGGTTTTTGTCCTTGCCACCGCCCTCATGACGAAACTTCATTGAAATACGTTTTATTGTTTCTGAAGAGGCATGGGGCGTCGTCAACTTGTGACAGCCCGCGCAGTTGTCACTTACAGGCTCCTGCGATTTCCAGTGGCAGTTAAAACATGAGGCGTGACTCGCGGGGACTGCTTTAAATGTGACATTGTCAGGAACGTACCGGTCGATCCAACCGAGGGCTGGGGCTCCAGGCAAGTTTGTGCGGGTCGCGTGACATATAGCGCAGTTGTTGTATGTCTTCCCTGGCTCGTCCGCGGTTGCGCCTGGAGAAGCGGTGTAACGCAAGCCATAACGCAAACTGTTGGTTTGCGAACTTCCGGTAGCCCCGAGCCTCGATTGATGGTGACGCAAACTAACACTTTGCGTTACACCGAGCGGTTGTCCGAAAGAAGCTCGAATGAACTGAACAGGCTTAGCGGGCGGAGGTGATTCTAACGGGGACTCTAACAGCTTCGCTATCACATCCTGATGTTTGTCGTGCGGAAACTCGATCAGGAACTGACGCGGCGCTGCGGGATTGCGGAAGGCGAATCGCGCATCCTCCCTAGGCGAAACCTTCAAATGGCAAATGGAACAGATGGCGGGCTTCGCCCCTTTGAAAAACTGCGGACGATGACAACCAACGCATGCATCGTGGCCGGGATAGTCTGCGACGTCGGGAAAGTCTCTTGCTTTTTTCCAATTATCGGTCGGAACTTTGTGACAGGTATTGCAGGCTTGTTGGTGCTTTTTCGTCGCGTGAGAAAAGCGGGAATAGTCGGTCGACGGCCTCTTGGCTGATGATGGGGGCCGCCGGCGAATGCCACGCTTTTGTGCAAGCGATACCTCAGATACGGCGAAGAGAAGTGTAGCCAATAGGCAGACAACAGCAACGGCGACGAATGCGCGTTTCATAGCGCGGATATTATCGGTCGCGTGGTTCCTCAAGTTAATCACGCCGGCACAGAATTGGTTCCAGTTATCTTTAAGAGCTATGAGATTGCAGCTGTGGCTCACGAACTAGCTGGGGGCATGCCCCCTTCCCAACCTTAGAGACTTTTTGACCTGATCAATTCCTCCACCGATTCTTATTTACCACCAGCCACACAAACCGGCACAGGTCTTTCCACTGAAACGCACTTCACATTCTTATCTTTTCGATTCGAAATCAGGTATGGCTTTTCAGTGGCGAGGTCACCAGGTTTCACTTGAACCTCGCAATTCCAAATCACCGCGGTCGATCCGATCTCAGTCGCGAGAATGTTTGAGAGCGTATACGCTCCCGGCTCGAGATCGGTGAAATAAGCAGTCCCGTTGCGGTCAGTCATAACAGAAGGCACGTTGGCTCCCGAAGTAGTCTCTGCTTGCTTGAGCAGTGTATTAAGCTCACCATGGCGGCTCTTGTAGAAGCCGTCCCGAAGTTTCTCCGGAAGACTGACGGTTAGCCACTTGAGCGCCAGCCGACGATTCCCGAACTCTTTCTCTCCAATTGCCATCGCAGTCAAAAATTCAGGCACGGCGCCAGGGCCATCGATGTCGTCTTGCTCAATCTCACGGCAGTAGACTGATTCGCAGTCACTCTCCTTCAGCCACTTAATCAGCGCCTGGCTAGCACCCAGGCCCGTGTAATAACAGTCGCGCGACACAACCCGTTGCTGCTCTAAAGCTTGAGCCAGACCTTTGTTTTGTTCGAGTGAACCTTTAATCAGAAAGAATCTCTTGCGGGAAAGTCCTTTAGTTGATTCGCCGGCCCTTACTTTCACCCGCAATCTGAGCACGCCGCGAGCCTCTTGAGGAGCTGAAGGGACTTGCGCAACGCAAATCGCGGAAGAGATAAGCGGCAAGGCCAACGCGAAACTTATAACTAACGTGCGTTGCATATTGAAATCTAGAGAAGCGGTGAAAGCGTTTAGCCAGGGTTCCGCTTCGTTCCATCCGGGGTTATTGTGATCAAAGATTAGGGCTGCGCGGAAACTTCAAGAATGGCAGCCGAACGCCGCGAACAAAAATCTGGTCTGAACGAATGGCCGGCGCGGGCGAGTATCCATTTCCGCCTCCGGCACCAATTAAGTCATCCTGATCCACCCCATCGCCGCTGATCCCGATGGCCCCGACAAGTACGCTATTTTTGTAAAGGGGGACACTACCGGGAAAGATCTGAATCCCGTTTGGCAGGTTCGCGATTGTGGTACACGGAACACTTGCGCCGCTTATTGCAGAGAGGAGATTCGTTTTGATCAAATCCAGTTGTAAACCAACGTTGAACGGACTCCATTCGCCGAGTGGAGTGCTGAATGGACCGGCCGCAGTGTTGTTGATCCCATCAGGGAACAAGGGACGATGCAGAAAGCCGACAGCTCGATCTGTGAAAGCTATTAAACCATCCAATCTCAGTCCATCCGCCGCTGCTCGGTCTGCGTAAGAAGCAAAGCCCGCGGTGCGCAAAAGAGATCCCGCATTTGTATTTGAGTAAAACGCCGCCGTTCTCGCCTTCTGCACCGACACGTCAAAAGCGAATACCGGCGCATCCATTTGACGAAATACACCGAGTACGGTTCCTTGCGAATCGACAACTGCAATCGTTACGCGCGCATTGCTTCCCAGCGGTTGACGTATAGCGGCGCGCGTGATGTTTGCCTGCTGCGCGGCGTGGGCTATTACTGTTTGCACATCTGCCGCAGTAAGTGCGTTTGGACCAGCTGGAGCAGTACCCCCGACAAAAGGAAAGAAGCGTGTATCGACTTCGCCGCTTACCCCGCCAACGACCGCGGGAACAAAGGCTGAAGTTTGCGCACCGCGGATCGGAAACCCGAGAGGCACAACTCCGGGCAGGCCGGCGAACGGAGTTGTCGCAGGAGCGGGCACACTTGCTACGTTGGAAAAGGGCAGGCGAATGCCATCGACCAGGATGTTATCTGCGCGTATTCGAGCGGGCGCTTCGAAGCCGCGTGTCGCCGAAGCAGCGATCAGTTCTTCGATTGGCTGATCAAAATCGGCAGGATCGCGATCAACGGTATAGACGCCGTCTCCCTCGATACCGACGCCCCCGACGGCGACGCCGTCTTTGTAAATTGGAAGTCCACCGGGATCACCCGACAGTCCCAGCGGCAGCGCAGGTTTTTTAATGTCCGAGCAGGGAAGGGATGAAAACTGCACTCCATAGAGCGGACCACCAAAACGAAAATCTATGCCGGGAGGGAAATGTTCCTGGATGATGAATCCGGCCGTACGTGTTGTGAATGCATTTCCCGTCGTGCTGAAAAGCGAGCCTGTCCCGGCCTTCGAGATGGCGGCGAGCGTTGCGGGAACTGTAGTTCCTTCAAGTCCCTGACCTATCGCTCCCACGCTCCGAATCGTCGTACTGGCGGGAGCGCCGGTCATGACAAAGACACCCAATACGTTGGCTTCTCGATCAGTAACTGCAACCGTTACTGCGCGATTCAGCGAGGCGGCAGCAGAAACTGCCTGGCTGATGATTGTTTGAACCTCGCCCGTAGTTAAGTCACCTGCCGTTGCATTTGGAGACGGGGGCGCGATGGCGCCGGGCGTAGGCCGAGCCCCTTCGTCATCGGGGAGGCCACCTCCAACATGTCCGATGCCAACCCGAACTCGATTAGACGAAACGCCTTGATAAGTGACGCGTACCAGCACGTCTCCTACATCGTTCATACTTTCACTTAACCGAATTACCAGGGAGGTGGCCCAAGGTTGATCCGGAACACTCCCGATATATTCGACTGGTAACTGGTATACGTTGTGCTCGGAATCTTCAGCGGAGACATCGATTAAACTCGGCGTGTCGCCCGGACGCAGGTTCAGTTTCAACGCGAACAGCATGATGCGCGTCCGGTTATCGGAGCCAAACTTTAATGGCGCGGTAGTAAAGAAGGGTTCGCGTTGACGCGTTACGGAATCAAAGGCGATGGCGCGCGTAGAGTCTTCGTGGCTAATGAGAACAGGAGCAGTCGACTGAGCTGACGCTTTCTGAAACTGGAGAAGCAGAGAACCGGCGAAAAGTGCCGCCACGCATAAAAGGAATAGCGTCCGGAAGCGGAGATGTGAACGTACAAGCATCGCACAAAGTTCGCAGTCTGAGATTCGGAAACCGGGCACAATGTATCACAAAGTTTGGGCAGCCCGTAGATTCATCCGTCGCAGGTACTGATGCAGTTTTAGTGCTGCCCTTATTACAACGATCGGGCCCATGAGGTCAGTACCAGGCCTCCTGCGATGGACGCAAGAAGTTCAGAGTACAACCTTCAGGTTGCTGTTTGGTAACCACGCAAGCTAAAGCTTGTACTCAAAACTACTTCGCGGGTGGGTCGCAAATCGAAAATTCCGGAACCCACCCGCGAGGTGGTACTGACCTCATAAGACCGCACCTATCGCAAATCAGCTGGGCAAAATGACTGATGGCATCAGAACGCAATTCTTATTGCCTGTCCGCTACTCCTATGCTACAAGGCAAACGCTTGTCTTCAAATATACTTTAATGAATGTTGACACCGGTTGTGTCCCGATCTTAGGTCCTGCTTGAGGCAGAGGGTGATTTTCACCTTGGCTCGCTTTGTCGCAATTGTGCTTTCCACCCTCCTGATCTGTGTTTCAGCGCTAGGTCAGGGGTCTGGATATCTTAAAGGTACGGTTCGCGTCGCTTCCGGCGCCCCCATAGCTGGGGTAGTGATCGTAGTTACCAACCAGGTTACTGGTAAGTGGAAGCGCACGCGGAGCAACGTCGATGGTACCTATTCCTTCCAGTTAGCGGCAGGCGCCTATCGCCTGAAAGTAACTACTCCCCACGTTGCCGGGTTCGACAAAAACAAAGAATACGGTGAGTTTGCTATTCCGCGAGGCGACGCGCTTGAAAACGTGATCGTGGACGCGGGTAAGGAAACGGTTGTAGATATTCCTTTGGATCAAACCAGGGTCGAAGAAATAAAGCCGCAAGCGGGGGATAAGCCCACCGGCAACGCAGGAAACGAGACCGTTTCTTCTGAACCACAAGCCAATCAAGACCGGCGTGAAGCTCGCGATCGCTGGCGCATTGGTTTCCCGGAATATGATCGTTATGGCGACCGAGCTGCTCGCGGCCGGGACATCCCGTTTAAGCGCGGCCGTTGGTGGGATCCTTATAATCAAAGTGTTTTGAAAGGTGATTATCCAATCCGGGGCAACGAGCTTTTCATGATTCTATCCGCCGTGAGCACTACGGTCGTGGAACTTCGTCGCGTGCCGACATCTTCAGACGTGAGCAGCGACGAACCCGGTAGCGCGGAGTTTTTTGGGCAGCCTGAACAGTTTGCTGCAAGTGAGACCCTCCAGCTCAGTTTTGAGCTGTTCCATGGCGATACTACTTTCAAGCCACGCGACTGGGCGATAAAGATTTCGCCGACGTTCAGCATTCCAAACTATCTCAATGCCCGCGAGAATGGCGTAGTCAATATTGATGTGAGACGAGGCACTAACCGCACCGATACACATGTGTCCCTTGAAGAGGCGTTTGGCGAAGTGAAGCTGGCGGATATCAACGCAAACTACGATTTCATTTCCGTACGCGCCGGAATTCAGTCGTTTGTATCCGATTTTCGGGGTTTTATTTTTTCGGACAACAATCTGGGTATTCGCTTTTTCGGGGCTGCGGACAATAATCGCATTCAGTATAACGCTGCCTATTTTTCGATGCTGGAGAAGGACACGAATAGCGGTTTAAACCGCTTCGATACGCGACATCAAAACGTATACATCGCAAATATCTTCCGGCAGGACTTTATTCGTAAGGGCTACACAATTCAGGGAAGCCTCCTTTACAACGACGATCGTCGCAGCGTCGAATATGACAGTAACGGATTTTTGGTCCGCCCGTCTCAGATCGGCGATGTTCGTCCGCACGCAATCAAGGTGGGCTATCTGGGCATTAATGGCGATGGACACGTGGGGCGGCTAAATCTGACGCACACCTATTATTATGCTTTCGGGCGCGATGATCGGAACCCGATTGCTGGTCGCGCTGTAAGAGTCAGGTCAAACATGGCCGCGGTGGAAGCATCGGTTGACTACGATTATCTGCGCTTCAAGGGATCCTTCTTTTGGGCGCAGGGCGATACAGATCCTACTGACGACAAAGCAACAGGCTTCGACGCCGTCCTGGACGATCCAAACTTCGTCGGCGGCCAGTTTTCCTTCTGGAATCGCAACGGAATTCGTTTGACACAAACTGGTGTAGGTTTGGTGCAGCCCAATAGCCTGCTGCCGAGCCTGCGCAGCAGTAAAACTCAAGGCCAGGCAAATTTTGTCAATCCGGGGATCTTCATTTACAACGGTGGCGTTGATGTCGAGGTGACGCAGCGAATCAAAGCGGTCTTCAACATTAACTACCTGCGTTTTCACCGGACGGAGCCTTTGGAGTACATACTCTTTCAAAATCGCATCCGACATGACATCGGATTTGACTACAGCCTTGGCGTAGCCTACCGGCCATTTTTGATTAACAACGTGACCTTCACTTTTGGCGCTTCAACTCTGCAAACGGGTCGTGGCTTTCGTGACATTTTTACTGACCGGTCGCGTAACTGTCCGCCCAACGTCGGTGATTTCTGCGAGCCCGACGTAATCAGTCCACGCAAGCCACTGTATTCATTGTTCGCGCAGCTCAAGCTGGTTTTTTGAAGTAAAGTTTTATTTTCCAGCCCGCGGCCAGGACCATGACGGTAGCGCGCTAGAACAATTTCTTGCATACAAACGCGATGCCTGGAAATGTGTGGCGGATGACATAAAAGGCAGTGATGACTAATTATACCTTGAAGGACTTCGATGAGCGGTATCGCTTGGTCATCTCCTATCTCACCACAGAGGCACAGAGGACACAGAGGCAACACAGAGAAAAGCATGAACTCCGGTCTGAATCAGCTTACCTATGCAATTATTGGCGCAGCTCTGGAGGTCCATCGAACGCTAGGACCGGGACTGCTTGAATCTTCGTATCGTAAGTGTCTATGCCGAGAGTTGTTTGTTCGTGGAATACCCTATCGGAAAGAACAACCGTTACCGCTTGAATACAAAGGCATTCACTTGGATTGCGGTTATCGAATAGATATCGTCGTGGCTCGTCTCGTCGTCGTCGAAGTAAAGTCTGTTGAGGCGCTCGCGCCGATACATGATGCACAATTATTGACGTACCTACGGATCGGTGGCTATAAGCTCGGGCTGTTGATGAACTTTAATGTCGTAATACTAAAAGACGGCATCCACAGAAGAATCCTTGGATATGACAATTAATCTCTGTGCGCCCTTTGTGTTCTCTGTGTCTCTGTGGTGAACACTTTCATGGCTCGAATCATGCGTAGAACCGCTCTTATCCTGATCCTTGTTTTTTCGCTCAGCATTGTCCTGGGCTTCGCAGTTTTCCCGCCGCAAGAGTCAATGGCCACTGAAAGCCGCTTCGATCGAAAGCAGAACCAGGTACCGACCGACTCGTCAACATCCGGTTTCGACATTTCAAGCCAAGGCTCAACAAATTCAACGATCAAGTTGGAAGGTTGCGTCACTTGCCACGGCCAGATTGAGCCGATGCACAAATACGGCACAACTGGAACGCTCGATAAAGTGAATGATGGCAAGGATGCAGTTGGACTGACATGCACTGCATGTCATGGTGGTAATCCCGTGCCGCGCAAGACGAGCGACGATCCGAAAGCTGTCGAGCGGATCAAAAACGAAGCACACGTCCGGCCCAGGTTTCCTTCCGAATGGCAGCGAGAGGGCAAATACACCGGAGCCAATCCCGAGCGCACCAACACCTTGCTGGCTCGCGAGAGCTGGGAGTTTGTCCGTTTCATTAATCCTGGCGATCTGCGCGTTGCGGAGCAGACTTGTGCCAGCGCCGCCTGTCACGAAGTTGAATCGAAGAATGTTCCGCGTAGCATGATGGCCCACGGCGCGATGCTTTGGGGCGCTGCGCTTTATAACAATGGCGGCTTTCCGATAAAGGACACGCGTTTTGGCGAAAGTTACAGCGAAAACGGCGCCCCTCAAACGTTGATTCAAACCCCCAAGCCGACCTTCGAAGAGCGTCGTACCAAGGGAATACTTGAATTTATTGATCCGTTACCGCGCTGGGAGATTTCCCAACCGGGCAATGTGCTGCGTGTTTTCGAAAGGGGAGGGAAGCGGCGTCTGGAAGTTGGCTTGCCGGACAAGGACGAGGACCCAGGCAAACCAGATAAGGGATTAAGCGCTCGTGGTTTCGGCAGCGCACAGCGCACAGAT
Organism: Pyrinomonadaceae bacterium; assembly: GCA_046262375.1. Lineage (GTDB taxonomy): Bacteria > Acidobacteriota > Blastocatellia > Pyrinomonadales > Pyrinomonadaceae > PSRF01. The sequence goes on along the minus strand of JBHEMV010000037.1, from coordinate 12,962 downwards.
CCGGTCTTCCTCGGGTTGCAAAAGACTCGCTTGATGGATCCCACGCTCAACTTTCTCGGTACTAACGATCATCCAGGTGACTACCGGTCCTCTGGATGTTCAGCGTGCCACGTGATCTATGCCAACGATCGCGATCCTTCTCATTCTGCTTTCTATCACGACGATGGAAATTTGGGGAGATCGCAAACTGCGGATACTAACATTCCCAAAAACGAGTCCGGTCATCCAATCAAACATCAATTTACCAGCCAGATACCAACGTCACAGTGCATGGTCTGTCATATGCATCCGGGAACGAACATGGTGGCCAGTTATCTGGGCATGACCTGGTGGGATAACGAGAGCGATGGCGGGAAGATGTACCCCAACACGCAACATGATGCGTCACCGGATGAGGAACGCAAAAAGCTGAATCGTAATCCCGAAGCGGCCAGCATGCGGGGTCTCTGGTCCGACCTCGAGTTCCTGGCAAAAACCGGAACGGGGAACTTTAACGGTGCGTTGAAAAATACTCAGTTTGGCGACTTCCATGGTCACGGTTGGATGTTTCGCAAAGTCTTCAAACGCGATCGGAAAGGCAATCTACTGGACGCGCAAGGAGATCTTGTCCAACCAGATGATCCTAAAAAATTCAGTAAAGCGGTTCATCTAAACGACATTCATCTTGAAAAAGGAATGCATTGCGTCGACTGCCACTTCCGCCAGGACGCACACGGTGATGGAAATCTTTACAACGAGCCGCGCGCCGCTATCGAGATAGGTTGCGAAGACTGTCACGGGAGTATTCGCCAAAAGGCCACGCTCTTTACTTCCGGCCCGGCTGCTGCAACTGTCACAGGACCAGCGGCCGAGCGACGCAAATCACAAAATCAGCCCCTCACAGGACAAGACCTGACGCGATTTCGCGTTCGGGATGAGACGGGGACAAAGATCCCTCTCTTCCAAAGAATTGCCCGAGATCGAAAGAAAAAAGACGAAGGCGGAAAAGAGGTCGATTTAAAGACCGGCGATATCATCCAGAACTCGATGGTGGTGTCCGGTCGTTGGTGGCGGGTGATCCAAACCGTTGATACAGTCACTTCCGGGAGTCGCGACTACAGTGAGAAATCGCGCTACTCGAAGACGATTCGAAAAGACAATGTGAACTGGGGCGACGTACCGAAGAACGATACCGAGCTGGCGCATCGCGATAGCGATATGACGTGCGTTGCCTGCCATTCGTCCTGGGTGACAAGTTGTTTTGGATGTCACTTATCGATGCAGGCGAATCGAAAAATGCCTAATCGCCACAATGAGGGCGGTGATTCTCGTAACTTCACTCAATATAATTTTCAGGTCCTGCGCGATGACATCTTCATGCTTGGCCGCGACGGCACCGTGACCGGTAATCGGGTGGCGCCTGTACGCTCCTCGTCCGCCGTTCTTGTCAGTTCGCAGAATCAAAACCGTGAGTGGATTTACTCGCAGCAACAAACGACGTCTGCTGAGGGGTTCGGCGGTCAGGCCTTTAACACACATGTGCCGCACACGGTGCGCGCTACAGAGACGAAAATGTGCACCGACTGCCATGTTTCGGCAAATCGGGACAATAACGCCTGGCTGGCACAACTACTTCTGCAGGGTACTAACTTCGTCAACTTTATGGGCCGCTACGTGTACGTAGCCGCAGACCATGCGCTGGAAGCGGTAGTTGCTACCGAGCAGAGCGAGCCGCAAGCGGTATTTGGCAGCACCCTTCACAAGATTGCCTATCCCGAAAACTACGACAAGTTCATTAAAGGCGGAAGCGAGCTGAAAACGTTTTATGAACACGTAGGTAACCCGCGCGTGTTACAGGTGCAGTTGCGTGGCGAGTATGCTTACGTCGCAGCGGGAGAAGGCGGTCTGCGCGTTTATGACGTCGCGCAGATAGATCAGAAAGGCTTTTCTGAAAGGATAACTACTGCGCCCATCTCGCGTTTTGGTCAGAAGTTTTGGGTCAAGACCAAATATGCGACCGCAGTAGCTGCGCCCACAACCCTGGCCGTCGATCCCGCTCGATGGCGACTCAAAGCCGACGGAACAATGGTCGATCCTGTAAGCGCCGGCAATCTCACCGGCGCGGAGCGCAAACAGCTCTTAAATGAAGAACAACCAATCCATCCGTTATATGCCTATTTGTATATCGCTGATAGCTATGAAGGACTCGTAGTTGTTAACGCCGCTACCCTCCTCGACGGTGATCCTCTCAACAACTATCTCAAGCGTGCCCTGGATCCTGCGAAGCATTCAAACAGCGCTTTCAATCCCGGCGCCGCGCTTAATGATGCAAACAATATTACGATCGCCGGCACATTCGCTTACATCACGACTGATCATGGGTTGGTCATTGTGAATCTTGATGATCCGCTCAATCCGAAGATAGTTGCCGATTTGCCTCTTAAGCATCCGCGCGCGATTGCTATCCAGTTTAGCTATGGATTCGTCGTCGACGACGACGGGTTAAAGGTGCTTGACGTCACCACTCCCGAGCGGGCTCGTGTGATTGCAGCCGCCTTCGTTTCGCTCTCCCACGCTCACGACGTGTACGTTGCCAGAACTTATGCCTATGTTGCTAATGGCAAGGATGGAATCGCGATCATCGATGTAGAACAGCCGGAAAGGCCGCGCCTGGACCAAATGTATAACGCGGATGGAAAACTGAACGATGCGCATCAAGTGAAGATCGCAATGACCAACGCCAGCCTGTTTGCCTACGTTGCCGATGGAAGAAACGGTTTACGAATTTTGCAACTCACTTCACCGGAAACGATGCCGGAATACGCTGGGTTCAGCCCGCGACCAAGGCCGGTTTTGATTGCGACGTTCAAAACGAAGGGCGAAGCCTTGGCCATTTCGAAACCACTTGACCGTGACCGTGCAGTAGACGAAAGCGGAAATCAGGTTTCGGTATTTGGCCGTCGCGGCGCACGGCCATTCAATTTTGATGAGATGATGCGGATGCTACGAACCAATGATGGCAAAGGCGATTGGTTCACCGTCAGCGACACGCCTCCTGCAGTTAAAACAGCCAGAAATAATTAGCCGCGGATTTACGCGGCTTTGCGCTAAAAGTCCTCCGTTGCTGGGCCGAACTGACCTGGTCCGTGACTTTTGAGGCAAAGCCGATTTAAGCAGATAAACGCGGATCAGAAAGAGGAACAGAAACGTTTAAAAGGGTTCGTTTAGAGGAGAGCGCTGCCCGCCGGTTCAACCATCGAGCAATTCTTCTTCATTCCGATATCCTCGCCAATCAATTTCGATAGGAACACTTTTGAGAGTTACCAATTTGAATTGCGCTCTACTCAAGAGTTTTCCGTTTTAAATGGGTATTGTTTCTGTTTCTCTTTCTGATTCGCGTTTATCTGCGTAAATCCGCGGCTAATTCCTATTCACATCATCTGGTCCCGCAGTTTCCGCAGCAGCTCTTTTGCCTCTTCCGCCGAGAGCGTCTCCGGATCGACGTTGCGGATCTCTTCAACTACTTCTTGATTTGCCAAATCAAAGAGGGAAGCCTGGGCGACAGCCTTTCTTCGGCCCGCGCGTCGGGCGGCCACTTCCAGGG